>DBGCIZ010000167.1:0-4985 GCA_048355355.1 Christensenellaceae bacterium
GGTGTGGCAGGGACGGTGATTGGCTCCATTTTAATGGGCGTCATCACCAACGGTCTGGACATGATGCAGTATATCTCTCAGTATTATATTTTTATCATCAAGGGAATTTTGATTCTGGTGACGGTGGGCGTAGACCTGCTGCTCTATCGGAGAAATGAAAAACGGCTGACACCGACTGTTGCGGAGAGCCAGACCACAGCCCAAGAGGAACCAGATATTGAGGCAAAGCTGGCCAGCAGCGGACAAAAATGGCTGCAAATGCAGCATATTGTGAAAGCATACCCAGGCATGAAGGCTCTGGACGACGTATCTCTGGAGATACGCTCTGGCGAGGTGCTGGCCCTTATGGGGGAAAACGGCGCGGGTAAATCCACTTTGATGCAGATTCTGCTGGGGGAAAACAAAAAAAGCGCCGGCAGCATTGCGATCAACGGAAAATATGTGGATATCAGCTCTCCCAGAAAGGCCGAAGCCCTTGGTATCGCCATGATTCACCAGGAGAATGCACTGGTTCAGTCCCTGACCGTGGCGGAGAATATGTTCCTTGGGAGGGAAATACCTAACCGGCTCCCTGCGTTTATCAACAAGGGAAAAATGTGCCGCCGTTGCAGGGAGACGTTGAAGAAGGTAAAGCTGGAGATTCCTCCGGGCAAAAAAGTGCGGGATTTGACCGTCAGCCAGCAGCAGCTGGTGGAGATTGCCAAGGCGCTCTATTCCGACGCATGGCTGCTTGTCATGGATGAGCCAACCTCATCTCTGACAGAGGATGAGAAGGATACGTTGTTTGCATTAATCCGTCAGTTGAAGGCGGAGAACAAGGCAGTCATATATATTTCTCACCGTATGCAGGAAATTTACGAAATTGCAGACCGGGTGACAGTATTGCGGGATGGTAAGCTGGTCGGCTCCGCGCCTCTCAGCCAAATCACGGAGGATCAGTTGATTCAGATGATGGTTGGACGGAGCCTGAGCAACGTGTTTGACAGGCAAAAGAATGAACCGGGAGAGATGATTCTTGAGGTGGAAGGACTGACAAAAAAGAATCTTTTCCACGATGTCAGCTTTGCCGTAGGCAAGGGAGAGGTTTTGGGCCTCTGCGGTTTGATTGGCGCAGGACGCACCGAGGTAATGAAGTGTATCTTTGGCTTTTACCCGCCAGACCAGGGCGAGATTCGCCTGGAGGGGCAGCGGACGAGAATCAAGAACGTGAAGGATGCAATGAGAAAGGGGATCGCCTATCTGACAGAGGACAGAAAACGGGAGGGATTTGTCCCCTACATGAGTATCGAAGAAAACTTGGCCATGCCATCCTACCGGGAGCTTAGCAATAAGCTGGGCATCGTCAGTAGAGGGAAATCTCAAGCGCTGGCAGAGGAGATGATTGAAAAGTTAGATATCCGCACCACCAGCAGGGGCAAAAATGTCGTAGAACTTTCGGGAGGAAACCAGCAGAAGGTATCCCTGGGGAAATGGCTTGCCCGAGATTTAAAGGTGTTGATTTTGGATGAACCAACCAGGGGCATTGACATTGGCTCTAAGGCCGAGATTCATAAGATAATTGGAGAAATCGCCAAAAGCGGGATTGCCGTCATTCTGATTTCGTCTGAAATGCCGGAGTTGATTGGGTGTGCCGACCGGATTCTGGTGATGAAGGAAGGAGGTGTTTCCGGAGTTGTCGACGCGGGAGAGACAGATCAAAATGAACTGATGCGCTTGGCGGCACTATAAATACGATGTGAGGAGGACAAATATGCTAACGGAGAGAATACGAAAACTGAAGGAAATCACGGAGGATTACGATAAAATATGCCAATACATTCCTCTGGAGAGAACGCCTTATACGCCGGATGCGGGGAAACCGCCGATTCTGCGCAAGGCAGAGGCAGTAGCAGCCATGTGTGAGCATTTGAGCACGGCTCACATGCCTGGATCCCGGCTGGCAGGTTTAGGAAGCTTCGTGTTTGCACCGACGCCATCCTACCTGACGGAGGAGGAGCTGGAGGAAATCAGGTCCTATCCGAAATCATGCAGCGAGGAACTGCTGACGGCGCTGGAGGAAAAAATATTTTGCCTTGTGCCGTATTTGCCAGGGCATATCGCCGTAGACCAGACTTATATTTTGAAGCATGGTGTAAACGGGATGCTCCAGCGGCTGGAGGAGCGGCTGAAGGATGATTCCCTGAAGGAAGAACAGCGGAACTTCCTGCTGGCGGCGCAGATAGAATGGCGGGCGTGCCTACGCTACGCCCAGCGGTACAGCGATTTTTACTACGCGATGGCGCGGCAGGAGCAGGATAGTCAGCTGCGCGAGGAATACGAGGCCATTGCTGGCCGAATTGCAAAGGTGCCCGCTAATCCAGCAGAAACCTTTGCGGAGGCGTTGCAGTCTATGTGGTTTATGTATCGATGCGTTCATATGGAGGACGTCAGTGGACACACCTTTGGCAGACTGGATCAGATTTTATACCCCTATTATCAACGGGATATAGAGCGAGGCGTGATCACAGAAGAGGATGCCAGAGACTATTTTTACGATTTTTGGCTTAAATTCTGCGCAGGCCATGCCATTTTCGAACGGGAAGGAGACCCCTCCCTCAGCCTGGCAGGGGATGTGGGCAAAAAATCTTTCCGCAATGGGCTCTACTGGCTGAACAGTCTGTATGCCGCGACGGAGCATCATGTGGACGATGGATATCCGATCAACATTGCCGGGCTGGACGAAAACGGAAACGACGCCACCAATGCTATTTCGTGGATGACGCTGGATGCAGTCCGGGAGTTGAGAACTTTTTCTGTAAAGCCGGTAGTCAAGTATTCGGAGAAGACGGATCCGGAATTTATGGCGGCCTGCTATGAACTGATTATGGACGGGAGAGCTCTACCATCGATTGCCTACGACAGAAATACCAGAGAAGGCCTGCTGATGGAGGCAGATCAGCACTATACAGAGGAGGATTTGCTCCAGGCAAGCAACATTGGCTGCATTGAGGTAGCCATTCCCGGGAAGTCCTATACAGACGCCATGGATTGCTTCATGAATCTGCCTAAAATCCTGCTGACTGCGCTACATAACGGCTATATCGGGGGGCGCAGAATAGGCATGTACTTGCCAACGCCAAGAACATTTGAGGAGGTAAAGGAGAATTTTAGCCGGCAGCTGGACTACTTTATCGGCCTTTATACCAAAGGACAAAATGATGCCGCGCCATTTTACAACCGGTTTTATATGCGCCCCCTCAGCTCTACCCTGATGGAGGATTGCATTGAGAAGGCGCAGCTTCTGGACGATGGTGGGGCCAGATTCTGGTGTAAGTCCATGAATTGCTGCGGCATTGCCGATGTGGCGGACTCCTTGATGGCGGTTAAGCAGGTGGTGTTTGAGGAACGAAGGCTGACAATTGAGGAGTTATGGGATACATTGGATGATAATTTCGCCCATAACGAACCGCTGCGGCAATACCTGGTCAGCCATATTCCCAAATACGGAAATGGTAACACAGAGGTAGATGAGCTGGCTCAATTTACGGTGGACGAATATTGTCGTATGGTTTCAGAGAGGGAGACGTGGAATGGAAATAGATTTCGTCCGGGGCTCTATAGCTTTTATGGCTCTATTGTCAATCTTGGGGAAGCCACAGGCGCGCTTCCCAGCGGAAGGAAAGCTGGAGCCATTCTGGCATTGAATATCGCGCCAGAGCATGGAGCCATTCAAAACGGTCTGACTGCAGTGCTGGAATCGGTCACCGCATTTGACCACAGAAAAGGAATCAACGGCTGTCCGGTAGATTTACAGATTACGCCAGATACGCCGGTGACGGTGCTGGATGCGGTCAATCGGTATTTAAACGAGAGAAATGCGCTGTTGCTACAGGTCAATGTGACAAACCGGGAGGATCTAATAGAAGCACAGAAGTATCCTGAAAGGTATCAGGATTTGATTGTCCGAGTGTCGGGATTCAGCGCCAGGTTTGTCGTGTTGGATAAATCCGTACAGGATGAAATTATTCAGCGTTCTAACTGGGGGTGAGGATGTGGAAAACGGGGATGTACCACTGCATATATTTGATATCCAGCGGGGTTCTTACCATGATGGGCCGGGAATTCGCACTGTTGTATTCCTAAAGGGATGCAACATGACCTGCTTTTGGTGCCAAAACCCAGAATCCCAGAATATGAAAAGCGAAATGCTGTTTTACAGAGAACGGTGTATTGGCTGCGGCGCCTGTGCAGAGGCATGCCCTCTTCATTGCATCCAGCAGACAGACGCGGGTCTGGTTTGGGAGCGCAGCCGCTGTACAAGCTGTGGTATCTGTGCTACGGTTTGCCCTACCAATGCGCGACAATGTTCTGGAAGAATGGAGACAGTGAGGCAGATTTGGGCTGAAGTGAAAAAGGACGCGGCGTTATACCGCATTTCGGGAGGTGGCCTTACTCTTTCCGGAGGGGAGCCGCTACTTCAGCCAGATGGGTGCAGAGCTCTGCTACAATTGGCAAAGGAAGCGCATATGGGGACAGCTATTGAGACAGCAGGAAACAGAAAACCTACCGTACTGGCCGGCCTGCTTCCATGGCTGGACGATATCTTTTTGGATATTAAGCTGTTGGACACCAGGGAACACCAACGCTTCTGCGGCTGTGGAAATGAACATGTCATAGAGAATATAGCCATGTTGGCGAAGAAGAAAGCCCGGTTTACAATTAGAACGCCAGTAATTCCCGGTGTGAACGACGACGAAGCCACTATTGCCGCAATCGCTGCGCTGTCAAAAGAGGCGGGGGCAGAGAAATACGAGCTCTTGCCCTTCCACAAAATGGGCGGGAATAAATACAAAGCCTTGGGCCGCTGCTATTTGGCCGCTTCGCTGGAATCGCCAGATAAGGAAAAAATGGATCGGCTTAGGGAAATTGCCGCCAATGTGGCAAAAAGAGAATAGCGGACATAAAGCAGCCGAAAGGAAAGCAGTTTCCATTAGGCTGTTTTTTGT
>DBGCIZ010000168.1:0-7074 GCA_048355355.1 Christensenellaceae bacterium
GTACAGCAGGCAATTTGACACAGAGCAGATAGATATCGTAATAGATGAGAATGGCGTCGACAGCGTAGCTTGGAAATTTCCCTGCGAGGTGCTGGAACTGGTAAACGAAAATGTGCCCGTAAAATCACTGGAGGAGGTAAAAGAGACATTTGAAGATTATATCTTTTTTGTCAAGAGAATTTCAACGGAGGACATAAAAAAAGAAGTCAATATTTATGAAGTGAGATTGTCCTATGCATTATTGCGAATTAAGGATGGGCCGGAGGGCGAGTTTTACACAGCGCCGGTCTGGGATTTTATCGGAGATTGCACACAATATTATTATGCAGATGAAAAAGATACGGAGGAGGGCGTCAGTCTGGTGACCATAAATGGACTGGACGGCTCCAATTATGACAGAATTTTGAAGTATTAAAAGGAAAAATGAAAAATTTCCTACCTATTATATATAGGCAGCGGCAAGAGGGATAGAGGATGAAAAAGCTTTGGACGGTTTTGCTGATAGTGGCGATAGGAATGCTGGTGGGCTGCGAATCGGCGACGCCCCTTTACCTATCCTACCGGGAGGCGACCGCGGAGGAGCGGCATATTGCTCCCTCGAGTCAGGATGCAGGGGCCTATCTGGAAGAGACCCTTGGACTGGAGGGTGAGTGGATCGAGCTGAGCGCAGAGGAGGACGAAGCAATAAGAGGACAGTGCGAAAAGCTGTTGACTGCTCGGTTTGAATACTCCTATGCCCGGCCAGAGGACAGGCTGGAGGATTTGCGTCAAATCAACTCTGGGGCTACAGCGTCAGATTTGGAGATTATTGAGGATTATTTTGCCAGTATGGAGCAATATCAGGCGGTTTCCTTTATCAAGACGGCGGCTCCAGTGGCGCCGGGCTTTGCCAAGGATTATGGCAATGGGCTGCTTGGCATGGAATACGAGGCAATCGTCAGCGTATACGCCAATGAGATGGAGTTTTTTGAGCAGAACGAGGATGTGGAAAATGGAGAGACGGTGTATCGCTTATGGTTCCTGGTGCGGAAAAATGGCGCAGGGATGCAGGCAGTAGGCTATGAAGAGGATAACATCAACGGAACGATTTTGGCGCTTTATGCATAAGGGAGGGAAGCGATGAAACAGTTGCTGCGGCAAGAGCTGGGCAAGGTGTTAAACTGGAGGCTGCTGGTTGCCTGCCTGTTTCTCATGGCTGCCGCTTATTTTGATTATACTGCCCTGGGCGGCCCGGCGATTCCGGAATTTATGGCCTACGAGGCGAACGACTATTTTAACATCTGCTACTATTTGAGCTTTTTCCTCCTGCTGCTTTCGGCAGACCTGGGCAGCAAACACCCAGAGAGACTATCGGCAGGGCAAGGGCTGGGAGTGGCAGCAGCGTTTAGCGGACTGGAGGTTTTGTTATATTTTCTGCTGCCGATGCTGGTTTGCATTGTGGTCTCGGGTGAGGTGGATTTTAGCGGGGCTTGGTCTGGCCTGATGGACCAACAGGTGGCAGAGATGTATTCCCCCTGGGGCGCAATGGGGGTGGCATGGCTGTTGCTGTTTGCCAGAGCCCTTTTTTTAAACAACCTTGCTCTGGTGGTCAACCGAGCGACAGGCAGGCCCATGGGGATGTTTGCTATTCTTGGCGCACTTCTGATAGATTGGTGGCTTTACGAGATTTTTGACGTCGCGATTCCCTGGGGCATTTTGCCCATAGAGCACACGCGGCTTTCCTATACAGAGGCTGCTGCGCCCGCCTTTGGCGAGGTAGCGCGTGGGCCGGTATGGGTCTCGCTGCTCTATTGGGCAGCTCTGATTGGGCCGCTGGTGGCAGTGCTTTGGGTGGTAGAACGGCGGCAAAGAGAGAGCGTCAGGAAATTGGAGGGAGGTGCCACCAATGAAGCAAGCTCTCAGTAAAATGGCTCGGATGTGGGAGTTTTATTTTGTCATGGGGGTTATGCTGGTCAGCTTTTTGGCTACGTTCCAGCGAAACCTGGTGTATGCTGGCCTAAATCAGCTGGAGCACATTGGCACGCTAAATCGGTTTCTCTACAGCTGCATTTATGGAAATCTCATTCTGGCGCTGCTGGCGCCTGGGCTGACGGGATTGATAGGCGCCCGCGTGGCAAGGGAGGAGGAACGCCCATGGAAGGGAATGGGGAAAAGTGCGGCCTGCTCGGCGGCTGCCTTTGCCCTGGCGTACCTGTTGATGCTGCTGGTGTGGCTGCTGATAGATCCGGCGGCCTCTGTTCGCACGGACTACACTGTCCTAACTAATTTCCGGCAGCTATACGACTGCTCGATGCTGCTATACTGCTTCTGCTATATTGCATATGCCGCCCTGTATGCCGCAGCCTATGGGGCGCTGTCCTATGGCATTGTCAGAAGGACGGGCAACCAGTTTTACGGCGTGGCGATGCCGCTGATTTTCAGCTATATTTGCAATTATTTTGTGGTGATGTTTCCAGCAGAGGCGGCCAACGTGCTCTTTTATGTGCTGCCCATGCAGAATGTGGACATTGTCAACGGGTTGACAGAGGCGCAAAATTTAGCGCAAATAGGCTGCACGGCCCTTTTCGGTGCGTTGCTGACATGGAAAGGAAGGCCTCTGTCAGCTGCTGCGAAATTGAGCTAGAGCGCAGGAAAAGATGAGACGGGGGAGAGCCCCGTCTTATTTTTTTGCTAAAATAGTAAATATATATTGACGAAATGCCAGGTGCTTCCTTATAATAAAAGAAACAAAATTGCAATAAGCAGGAGGAAGAATCATCATGGCAAAGACGTTTCACCAACTATGGCTGATGGGCAAGGGCGGCCCCTGGGAGTTGAAGGAGAGGGAAATCCCCACGCCGGGACCGGGAGAGGTTTTGGTTCGGATGACGGCATCGTCCATCTGCAACCAGACGGATTTGAATACCGTGCGTGCGCTGCACCCGCCCCATGACCATCAGATTACGAGAATGCTGCCCCATCACTTCAGAATTTGGGACAACCGGGTGCCGGACGCCCTTTCCGAGGACTATCCAGCAAGAAAATACCCCCTGGAGCCATTCCCTACCACGATGGGTCACGAGGGCACGGGTGTAGTCGTGGCGGTGGGACCTCTGAAGGAGGAGCCCAAGGTTCCGATACTCACGGTGCTGCCCTCTAGCAATCACTTCAAGGTGGGGGACAGGGTGGCCATGTTTGGCACCATTGGCGGCTTCGGCGAATATGTGGTGGCGGATGTCAACGAATGCGTGAAGGTGGCCGACAATGTCACTGACGACCAGGCTTCCCTGCTGGAGCCTGCCAATCTGACCTGCGCCATGGCGCGGCAGACCATTCGCTACAATGATACGGTGGTGATTTTGGGCCAGGGAGCGCTGGGGCTGTTTGTCACCCAATATGCCAGAATATTTGGCGCGCGGCAGATTATCGTCTCCGACAAGGTTCCCATGAAGCTGGAGTTGGCCAAAAAATTTGGCGCTGATGTGACGGTGGACGCCACGAAGGAAAATATCGTCCGTGTCGTAGAGGAACTGACGGATGGAGAGGGAGCTGATGTGGTGATTGAGTGCGCTGGCGAGCCGGAGACCATCCGCAAGGTGCCCTATCTGGGCAGGCTAGGGGCCAGAATCGGCTGCATTGGCGCCTGCTGCAACCCGGTTTCCATGGATTGGAGCTATATCCATTTCAGAGGCTACACCGTCTATTCTACTACCTCTGCCCTGACGAATCTGGGAGGAATGCCAGCTTCCGGCAAATTCACCATGGATATGATGGCTTCCGGCAAGATGGATTTGGACAGCATGATTACCCATAGAATTCCCCTGACCGTAGAGGCGACCAACGAGATTTTCAAAAAAATTGAGAAGGGCGACGAGGTCATTAAGGCTATTTACGTATTTGACAAGTAAAAGCAGGCGGAAAAGGCCAAGGGCGCATATTCCAGAGGAATATGCGCCCTTTTCTACGGCAGAATGCAGCAGGGCTTTTCGTTTGCAATTCCTTTGGCAACACGATATACTATAGAAGGATAGATGAGCTAGGAGAGAGGAAGGCAATATGAGACAGTATCGGCTGGCGCACAAAAAAATTACACCTCTAAAGGGGATTTTATACGTCCTGCTGGCAGTTGCGGCAGTTGCAGTGGTGGTATTTGTCTTTGGGTTTCTGGCCTTTCTGGCAAAGAACCAGATTATTACCATTGTGTCCTATGTGGGCGTGTTGATTGGCGCGGTGTGCATCGTCAAATGGAAGCTTCAGGACTATATCTACACCATTGACGAGAAAAACAACTTTTTGGTGGACAAGGTGACGGGAACGAGAATGAAGCGAATTGTGGATTTCCCTCTGCGGGATGCCATCTGGTATGGCGCTGCGGCGGATTTGCCGGAGGAATATCAGAAAGTCACCCTGCAAAGAGGAACTTATCTGAAAAAAAGGGAGAGCAGCGTCATCGTCTATGAAGAGAACGGCATTCGGCGCGCCGTTGCCTTTAGCCCGCCAAAGGAGCTTTTGGATACGGCAGCAGCGGCAATTGAAAAATACTGGGAGCGCAAAAAACGGGATGAGGCCTACGCCGGGCGCTCATAAAATAGCATAGACCAGCAGCAGGGATACGCCGAGAATGCCCATGGAGATAAACCCATAGAGCACCAGACGATCCCGCTGGGAGCGCTCAATGTAACAGCTTTTGCGCATGCCCGCCCAGCGCAGGGCGTAGGAGCGCAGAATATAATAGCGGGAGAAGCCCAGGTTCAAAAGCAGATATTCGCTTAAGGTATAGATAGCGGTCATAATCCACATGACAAAGGGAAGTGTGCCAATGCAGACAATGGGCAGGGTAAAAATGCTGTGCATATACGCTTCCCCAGCGCCGCCCATAAAGGAGAGCACATATAGCAAATAGGGGATGAGCGGAATCAGCAGGCACAGGACATAGAGCAGAACCTTCAGGGCGCAGATGCCGATAATCTGGCCGGTAGGGGGGCGGTAGCCCAGAAGCCGGCGATAGGTAGAGTAGGAGTAGTAGACATCCTCGGGCGAATAGCTTTCGTCCAGCAGGTTGATGCGCTTTGCGGAGGCCTTGTCCATAAAAACCAGATCGCGCATGTCCACCAGGCGGAAATAGTCCTCGTCCGTCAGGGTATATTCCTCAAGAGGCGTATAGCTATTGATGTTGACGCCGGAAAAATGGAGCAGATAGGATTGACCCAGCTCCAACTCGTAAAAAACACTGCGCGAGGAGACGCAAAACCGGTGAATTTGAGGCTTGCTGGATTTAATCGTGGACGCTTCGACAAAATAAAGCCGGTATTTATATGGATATCTGCCCAGTTCCTTATTGAAAAGGACCAGATTGCTCAAAGTGTTCATGGATTTTCCCCTCGCAGTTACAACTATCATTATTATAGCAGGAGATTGCCGAAAAAACAACAGGCAGGAGAAAGGAAGAAGCATGAAAACGCCAATTGGGAAAACTTTAGATGAGCTGACTGCCGGGGCGACCCGCTTCTCTATGCCTGGGCACAAGGGACGGCTGAACCCCAGGGATATTACCGAGGTGGACGGGGCGGATAACCTGCTCTGCCCCACGGGCTCGATTTTGGAGAGCCAGAAGGCCTTTGCCAGAGACCACGGGGCGGCCCATGGTTTTTTTTCCGTAAACGGCTCTAGTGCCTGCGTCCTGGCCATGATGGCCTATTTGGGAAGAGGGGCGAAGCTGATCGTCTGCCGGGATTTTCACATTAGCGCGGCCAATGGAATGGCGCTGATGGGGCTGGAGCCCATATACGTGGCTATGGAATACGAATCTGGCCAGATTCCCGGCGCGCCGGAGACAGAGCGGATTCTGGCGGCCATGGAGGAGCATGGAGATGCAGCGGCTGTATTTCTCACATCCCCCAATTACTACGGAAGGTGCGCAGATTTGGAGGTTGTGAGCCGGGAGGCCCACCGGCGGGGCATGCTGGTTTTGGTGGACAGCGCCCACGGAGCCCATTTTCCCTATAGTCCCCTGCTGCCAAAAGGCGCAGGCCAGGCAGGGGCGGACGCATGGTGCGTCAGCTGTCATAAGACGCTGCCCAGCCTGAACCAATCGGCAGCGCTGCTTTGCGGAGAACGGATAGATGCAGATAGATTGAAGGCGTGCCTGAACCTGTTTCAGACGACCAGTCCATCTTACCCCATTCTGGAGTCCATCGAGACGGGCGCCGCATTGATGCGGGAGACGGGCGCAGAAGAGCTGGAGCGCCTTGCCAACTGCATCCGGGAATTCGCGCAAAAGACGGCTGGCAGAGTAAGGTTATGCCCTACGGACGACTTTACCAGGCTGGTGTTGGACGTCTCCCCCCTGGGGATGACGGGCTTTGCCTGCGCGCAGGCTCTGATGGAAGAGCGAATTTGGCCAGAGGCGGCAGACGAGCGCAATGTAATTTTAATCAGCACTATCATGGACGGGCAGGAGGATTTTGTCCGGCTGGCCCAGGTACTTGGCAACATGCCGCAGGGGGATGGCCTGCCGCAAAGCCGCTCCATTACGCTGGACGCAGAGACGCCTGGGCCAGTGGGAGGCAGGGGAAAGCCCATCAGTTTGGCGGAAGCCCCAGGGCGGCGGGCAGCAAGGCACGTGCTGGCCTACCCGCCCGGTGTGCCGGTGATGCTGGCGGGGCAGATTTATACTGGGGAAAAGGCAGAGCAGATTGCGCATTTACGAAATACGGGCTATAATTTAATCAATGTGGATGCAGACGGAAGGGTATGGACGGAGGAAGTATGAGCTTACGATATCTGTTTTGGGATTTAGACGGCACGCTGATGGACACTTCGGAGGGAGTAATAGACTGCTACGAGAAGGCTGCCCGGGATATGGGCTATGAGCCGCCGCCCAGAGCGCTGCTGCGAACCTGCATCGGGCCGCCCATTGAGTGGGGCGTGGAGCACGTCATCGGCGTAGCGCCGGAGAAGGTGCGGGAGACCATTCAGCGGTATACGGAATACTACCAGGCGGAAGGGGCCAAGGCGGCGGTGGAATACCCGGGCACGTCCCATTGCCTGGAGGCCGTCAGGCTGGCAGGGGTAAAGAACTATATTGCCACCATG
>DBGCIZ010000169.1:0-5912 GCA_048355355.1 Christensenellaceae bacterium
CTTCACCTCTCCCGTTTCCTGGTCGATGGTGACGCGGGCGTTCTGCGTAATGCCGAAATGCCGCTTATAGGCGGAAATCAGCGCGCTCTCAATGGCCTCCAGAATGACCTGCTTCTCTATTCCCTTTTCCCGCTCTAAATCGTCAAGAGCGTTTAAAAACTCCATGTTCATGCTCAGTTCCTCCGGTTAAAAATCAATATGAAGCCTTACCATCGCGATATTTTCTCTTTTCAGCACCATTTCCTCTCCCTTATCCGAAATGGAGACAGAGTCATCGTCCCAGCCGGTCAGGACGCCAGAAAGTTCCTTCCTCCCGTCCAGCTTGGTATAGAGCCGGATGTCCACCGCCTTACCCAGGGCCTTTTCAAAGTCCCGCTCCCGCTTGAGGGGCCGGTCCAGCCCGGGGGACGAGACGCACATGACGTAGGAATCCGCAATCGGGTCCGCCTCATCCATGGGCCCGTCTATGGCGCGGCTCACCGCCTCCGTATCGTCCAGCGTGACGCCGCCGGGGCAGTCAATGTAAATATAGAGCTCGTCAGCGGCGTTTTTCTTCTTCAAAAACTCCACATCCACCAGCTCAAAGCCCATGCCCTCGATAATGGGGCACACGATATCCCAAACTGCCGACTCAATTTTTTTAGACAATCTGCCCTCCGTTTTACCCGTCGTAAAATCAAAGAGTGGGATTTTAGCCCCACTCTTTTGAAAAGAGTTTTATTTCAGTGCCTATTGTATCACAGGGAAACGGGTTTTACAACCCATTCCAGCATATTTTTCTGTAAAATCAGCAAAAAATCTGGGTCTCGCGGACGATTTTTTCCCGCTTTGCCCCGTGAATCAGCGGCGTGACCTTAATATCCTGCACATTGGCGTGCCGGTTCTCCGTCAGATAGAAGGTCTTGTTTTCATAGTGCTCCAAAATGGCCTCGTTGTTGTTGTTTTTCTCAATGATGTATTTGGCCACGTTGGGCGCCACCTCCACCAGAAAGTGTTGCACGTCGCTGCGGAGGGCAACCCGGTTCACCTCCCGGCGGACCCGCATGGCCATGGCCTGCTCGGAAAAGACCTTGCCCCTGCCGCCGCACTCCGGGCAGGTGGATTGGAGCAGGGTAGAGAGCCTGCGCCGCACCTTCTTCCGCGTCATCTCCACCAGGCCCAGCTCCGTGATGCCGAGGACGTTGGTCTTGGTTCTGTCCTTCTTCAGTTCATTTTCCAGGGCCTCTATCACCTTGGATTTGTTTGCGGCGATTTCCATGTCGATAAAGTCGATGACGATAATCCCGCCGATGTCCCGCAGGCGCAGCTGCCGGGCGATTTCCTCCGCGGCCTCCACGTTGGTTTTGGTGATGGTGTCCTGCAAATTGTCCTCGCCGATGTATTTGCCCGTGTTTACGTCAATCACCGTCAGGGCCTCCGTCTCGTCGATGACCAGATAGGAGCCGCTCTTCAGCCAGACCCGCCGCTGCATGGCCTTTTCAATCTTTGGCTCGATGTTGAAATAGTCGAAAATATTCTCCCTGCTTTCGAAGAGCTGAACCTTGCTCTGCAGCCCCGGCGTGGTGATGCCGGCCACGGCCACCACCTTCTCAAAATAGTCCTTATCGTTGATGACAAACCGCTCCACCGTTTCGTCCAGCATGTCCCGCACGGTGCGGAACAGAAGGGTATCTTCCGCATGAATCAGGCGCGGCGCCGAGAGGAAATCCGCCTTGGACTGCACCTTCTCCCAAAGCCTGGCCAGAAAGCGCATTTCCGAGACGAACTCCTCCTCCGTGCCGCCCTCTGCCGCCGTCCGCACGATGACGCCCATGCCCTCCGGCTTAATCCTGGTGAAAATCTCCTTCAAACGCTCCCGCTCTGCCTCGTCCGTAATCCGCCGGGATACGCCCACATGCTCCACCGTCGGCATGAGGACAATCCTGCGGGAGGGCAGTGTGACGTGGGTCGTAATCCGCGCCCCCTTGGTGCCCCCCTGCTGCTTTACCACCTGGACGAGAATCTCCTGCCCCTTTTTCAAAAGCCGGGCGATGTTGGGCGTCTGCTCCTTCAGGTTCGGCCGGGACTGAGAGCCCTGGAATTCAAAATCCGCCTCGTTGACCATAATGTCCCCAGCGTAGAGAAAGGCGTTTTTATCCAGCCCGATATCTACAAAGGCCGCCTGCATCCCCGGAAGCACGTTTGCCACCCGCCCTTTGTAGATATTGCCCACCAGCCTCTCCTGGCCGCGCATCTCCACCTGAATCTCAACCAGCTGCCCATCCTCCAAAAGCGCCACTCTGGCCTCGTGAGGATTGACATCTGCGATGATCTCCCTCTTCATTCCTATCCTCCTTCGTAAAAAAATGATTCCAAAAGCTTTCGCTTATTATTTACTACATTATTATATATCTCAGAGCGCCTGAAAAAGCCCCTCCAGAGGGAGGAGTCTGCCTTCCCGCTCCGTATAAAGCTCTGTCCTTGTGATGTCTGGGGAAAACGCCTCGCCGCTCAGCTGGGATAGCTTCTCCAGCAGCAGCTTTGGGCTGAGGGACTGCTCCCCCGAAAGCGCCAAAACCAGCCGCAGGCCGTCCTCTGCCTGGACGCTGCGAATCAGCGGCCTGATGTCAATCTCTCTCGATTTGTCTTTTCTCGTCTTGAGAGCCGTGCAGCTCTCCATCTCCATTATAGCATAAATTTGCCTGAGAAGCACATCCTCCTGCTTTTTGTCGGAAAAAGAGTATTCCGCCCAGCGCAGGGCAGCCATCAGCTTCCTCTCCCCCTCCGGCAGGAGCCCCGCTTTCACGATGCCAATCCCCTGGGGCACTGCCGCCGCCAGCCTGCTCTGGCATTCCTCCGGCGCTATCTCCGCCCCCAGGCCGAATTCCAGATAGTCCCCCTCTGTCTCCAGGCCCACCGGCATGGCGGACGCAAAGGAAAGGGTGATGTGGGGGTTAAACCCCTGGGTAAAGGCCGCCGGAATGCCGGACCGGCGAATCGCCCGGGAGAACATCCGCTGCATATCTAAATGAGAGACAAACCGGGCCATCCCGTGCCTCGAAAATTTCACGCCCAGTCTCATTTTCCACACCCCCCCTGAAAGCCGCAGCCCGTGCAGCCCTGGCGGCAGTCCCTGGTGCACTGGGCCTCCCTGGCCCGGGCCAGCTCCCGCCGGAGATAGTCCTTCTCTACATAGCAATCGATAAAATCCCAGGGCAGCCGTTCCCCCATGGGGCGGTAGTTGTAGGCGTCCGGGTCGATGCCCGCCCGCTGGAAGGCGTCCGTCCAGTATTCCTGGCGGAAGTAGTCCTGCCAGCTGTCAAACATGGCGCCATTTTCGTAGGCATACTGCACCACGCGGCAAAGCCGCCTGTCCCCCCTGGCGAAGATGGCCTCCAAATAGCTGAGCCTGGTGTCGTGCCAGTTGTATTTCACGCCCCGCAGCTTCCCCAGCAGCCCCTTTAAATACTCCTGCTTCTGGCGGAGCAGCTCTGTAGAGTCCTGCTGCTCCCACTGGAACGGCGTGAAGGGCTTGGGCACAAAGGAGGACGTGCTGACATTGATTTTCAGGCTGCCCTTTCGCACCTCCTTGGGAATTTCGTAAAACACCTTGACGATTTTGCCCACCATGTCGGCAATGCCGTCCAAATCCTCGAAGGTCTCCGTGGGCAGGCCAATCATGAAATAGAGCTTGATGCCCGTGCAGCCGCTCTCGAAGGCGTAGCGCGCCGCCCGGAGGATGTCCTCCTCCGTCACATTTTTGTTGATGACATCCCGAAGGCGCTGGGTGCCTGCCTCAGGCGCAAAAGTATAGGTGGACTTTCTCGCCCCCTGGAGCCGCTTGGCGTACTCCTTTTCAAAGGAATCCACACGCAGGGAGGGCAGGGTCACGCTGACCCGCCTATCCCGAAATTCGTCCACCAGGCCAATGGCCAGCTCCTCAATCCGGCTATAGTCCCCTGAGCTCAGGGAGGAGAGGGAAATTTCCTCGTAGCCTGTGGCGTCCACAAGGCGCCGGGCCTGCGCCGTCAGCGTCTCCAAAGAACGCTCCCGGTTTGGCCGGTAAATATAGCCCGCCTGGCAGAAGCGGCAGCCCCTGGTGCAGCCGCGGAAGAGCTCCAGCGTCACCCTGTCGTGAACCAGGTCCACCAGGGGCACCAGCAGCTTCTCGGGGAAATAGGCCTTGTCCAAATCCCGGATATACCGCTTCCGCACCGGCATCTGGGGCCCGTCCGCCACGATGATATCCCCATTTTCCGCCGTCTCCACCCTATAGAGGGACGGCACGTAGACGCCCTCTATCTTCGCCGCCTCGCGCAGGTATGCCTGTTTGGAATAGCCCTGCCTCTTCTGGGCGGCGTAAAGGTCCAGCAGCTCGTTGTTGACCTCCTCCCCTTCGCCGATGATGAATAGGTCGATAAAATCCGCCAGAGGCTCCGGGTTATAGGTGCAGGTGCCCCCCGCCATGACGAGGGGGCAGTCGTCCCCCCGGTCCGCGCTCAAAATGGGCAACTCCGCCAGCTCCAGCAGCTTCAGCACCGTGGTATAGCACATCTCGTAGGAAAGGTTGATGCCGATGATGTCAAACTCCTTTGCCGGGGTGTAGGTCTCGAGAGAATAGAGGGGGATGCCCGCCTCCTTCATTTTCTCCTGCATATCCCGAAAGGGGACGTAGGCCCGCTCGGCGTAGGCGTCCTCCCGCTGGTTGGTCATGTGGTATAAAATCGTTGACCCCAGGTGAGACATCCCCACCTCATATACATCTGGAAAGGCAAATAAAAACCGGATTGGAACGTCCACCGGCTTTACCGTCATGTTCCATTCGCCCCCCGTATACCTGGCAGGCTTCTCTACCAAGGGCAAAATCTGCTCTAATTTTTCGATGTCAATCAATGTATCGTCCCCTGTTTCCATTCGTACAATACAGAAAAAACTGCATTCTGCTTTAGTATACCATTTGCCGCTGGCAGGGTCAAACCTTTTCCCGGGTGAAACCCATATTTCCCAGCCGCTTTGCCGTGCCGCCCTTTACCACCTCATCCATCAGCTGGCCCTCTGTCAGGCGGCCCATCACCTCCATTTTGTCGTCCAGCACGTAGATGACGTTGTATTTCCGGCCGTCTAACTGGGAGAGGACCTCCCCCGCCCGCTTGTCCCGGTGGGCTGCCATGCTTTTTACATCCACCAGGCCGCGGCCCAGGACGGCGCTCCGCTTCTCCGTCGTGCTGCGCATAAATGCAAAGGTGGCGTTGCGGAAATACCCAATGGAGGACCACAGCATAAACCCGCCCATGAGAAAGATAGTCGGGTTGAGGACGCCGTCTACGGCCGCGGCAACCCCCATCCCCAGCATGGCCAGAGACACCGCCACGCCGACCCCTGCCGTGATTTTCACCGCCCGCTGTCTGGGCATGCCAAGGGCCAGCAGGGTGGCGATGACCCTGCCCCCATCCAGGGGCAGCGCCGGCAGCAGATTCATGGCCCCCAGCATGACGCTGGATTGAAAAAAGGCAGAGGCAAACTGGCCCCCGTAGCCAATCCGCCCCGCCACGTAGACTGCAGCCGCAGCCACAATGTTGGCCAGCGGGCCGGCCAGAGCCATGGCAATCTCCTTGCCGCCGCTGATGACGGCAAAGCTCTCCATAT
This sequence comes from Christensenellaceae bacterium, assembly GCA_048355355.1. Taxonomy (GTDB): domain Bacteria; phylum Bacillota; class Clostridia; order Christensenellales; family Christensenellaceae; genus DBGCIZ01. The sequence continues at coordinate 5,626 of DBGCIZ010000169.1, forward strand.
GGGCGGCGCAGCCGAAGGGCATAACCTCCAGGCTATACACATGGACCCCCAGGGCGGAGGAAACCGTGGCATGGGCCGCCTCATGAATGACCAGGGCCGCCAGAAAGGCGGCCACTGCGTCGATTCCCTTCAGCCAGCACATGAACACCGTCACCGGAATAAAAATAGCGTTGACGACCAGCCTGCCGCCCAGCAGCTTGATGCTCATCCCTCCATGCCACCCTGGGCGCTGGCGTCCAGCGGGTCAATATAGCCGATGCCGCTGACCGTCTCCACCGTCAGCTCCG
>DBGCIZ010000170.1:0-4712 GCA_048355355.1 Christensenellaceae bacterium
GCCAGCACATCGATGCGCTTATCCACACCCTCAAAGCCCACAATCTGCGCGCCCAGGATTTTTCCCGTTGAGGGATCGAACACGGTCTTGATGGTCATGTTGTTTGCCCCGGGGTAGTAGGTGGCATGGGAGGGCGAGAAAGAGACAACCTTGTCGCAGGGGATGCCGGCCGCCTTGGCCGCAGCCTCGTTGAGGCCGGTGGAGGCTACCGTCATGTCAAACAGCTTGATGACAGAAGAGCCCTGAGAGCCGCGGAACACGCTATCTCTCCCGCAGATATTGTCCGCTGCGATGCGGCCTTGCTTGTTGGCAGGCCCGGCCAGGGCAATGAGGGCATCCTGCCCGGAGACATAGTTTTTCACCTGGACGGCGTCGCCTACTGCGTAAATGTTGGGGTCGGAGGTGAGCATGTGCTCGTCTACCACGATAGACTTGCGGGCCCCCAGCTGCAACCCAGCCGCCTCGGCCAGGCGGGTATCCAGCTGCACGCCAATGGCCAGAATGACCATATCTGCCAAAATGCCGTCCTGCCCCTTCAGGCTGGTGAGAACCCTGCCGCCCTCGTCGGAGAAGCCCTCCACCTGGGCATTGAGCCGGAGCCCCAGGCCCTTATCCCTCAAATAAGGGTGAATGAGGCAGGCAACGTCGTAATCCAGCGGAGGAAGGACGTGGTCACTCAAATCCAGCAGGGTGGTAGCAACGCCGGCCTCGCTGAGGTTTTCCGCCATCTCCAGACCGATGAAGCCGCAGCCGACGATGACAGCACTCTTGGGCTGCTTTTCGTCAATATAGCGGCGGATGGTCAAGGTATCCTCAACGGTCCGCAGCGTAAAGATGTTGGGGTTGTCGATGCCGGGCATGCCGGGAACCACCGGCCGCGCGCCAGGGGAAAGGATCAGCTTATCATAGGACTCGGTATACACGGAGCCATCCTCCAGGCGCGTCACCGTTACGGTTTTTGCCGCCGTATCGATAGCGGTGGCCTCGTTTTTGACGCGGACGTCGATATGGAAGCGGTTCCAGAAGCTTTGGGGCGTTTGAAGCGTAAGAGCGCTCTCCGCCTCAATGGCGCCGCCTACATAGTAGGGAAGGCCACAGTTGGCGTAGGACACATAGCCGCTTCTCTCCAGGACGACAATCTCAGCAGATTCGTCCAATCTGCGCAGCCTGGCCGCCGCTGTTGCGCCGCCGGCCACACCGCCGATAATGACAACTTTCATAGGTCAGTTCCTCCTCGATTGATGGAATAACGGGGCCCGCTGAAAAACGGGCGTGCTCAGTGGTTGCCGGGACAGCCGTGCTTATCCTCTCCGCAGGAATGGCTGCCGCAGCTATGGCCCTCTTCGTGATGATGGTGATTGCAGGTGGTGTCCGGGTCGTAGGAGAGCCTACCTGCCAAAAATGCGGCTACGCTTTCGTCCGCGCCTCCGGTGACGCCGGGATACAGGTCGATGCCGGCCTCTGCCAGAGCCTGCCGCGCGCCGCCGCCGATGCCGCCGCAAATCAGCATGTCAACGCCAAGGCCCTTGAGAAAACCTGCCAGGGCGCCATGACCGCTGCCGGCTGCGCTGACCATCTCGGCGCTGGCGATTTTGCCGTCCGCCACCTGGTAGAGCTTGAACTGCTCCGTATGGCCAAAGTGCTGAAAAACGTCTCCATTGTCGTAGGTTACTGCAATTTTCATAATCCACTGCCTTCCTTTCTTGATTAAAAACAGTATACTCTTATTTTTGACATAAGTCAATAATTATGGCGGAGAAATTTAAGTGCTAAAAACAGAAGATGCCTGCCCCATCTGAAAGGGAAAGGGGCGTTCGCAGCAGGGGCAGGCTATTCCCGCCCTGTTTCGCTTGCTTGGCTGCGGCAAATGACTCTGGCGCTTTGGCAGCAGGGTCTGCCGTGAGAGGGGGCGTCCTTGCGGGGGCACTGGCTGGAATGACAGCAGATGTCGTAGCTACCCCCCCGAATGGCAAGGCACTTTCCGTTGACGATGACGTCAGCCAGCTTTTTGCGGGCAGAATCGTAAATAGCCTGGACGGTGGTCCGGGCAACGCTGAACTGGGAGGCGCACTCCTCCTGCGTAAAGCCCAGCAGGTCGATGAGGCGAATCGTCTCGTATTCATCCACAGTTAGCTCCACCGTCTCTGCCTTAGTAGAATCGCAGGGCGCAAACTGACTGATTTCAGGCAGCTGGCAGACGCGCCTGCGCTTTGGGGGCCGTCCCATAGGGCAATCCCTCCTTTCTACTTCTATGATACAACGGTTATTGTCATAAGTCAATAATTATCCAATGTAGTAATCCATGACCAGCATGATGCAGAAGCCTACCAGCAGGGAATAGGTGGCCAGCTTCTGGTTGCCATTATGATGGGTTTCAGGAATCATTTCGTCGCTGATGACGTAGAGCATGGTGCCCCCGGCAAAGGCCAGGGCAAAGGGCAGGATAGCGCTGGCCACAGAGATGGCGAAATAGCCCAGGACGGTGCCCACCACCTCCACTAGCCCGGTGCAGGCGGCGATGGCAAAGGTGCGCCCCCGGCTGACGCCAGCGGCTAGCAGGGGGCCGATGATAATCATCCCCTCGGGAATATTTTGCAGACAGATGCCCGTCGCCACAGAGAGCGTGTCGCCCGGGTTGCCGGTGCCAAAGCTGACGCCAGCGGCAATCCCCTCAGGCAGGTTGTGAATCGCGATGGCCAGGACGAACAGAAGCACCTTGTTGAGAGCGGCGTTATGGCGATGGGCCTCTTCATCGACGCCGGCAAGGTTATGCAGATGAGGGGTCAGCCTGTCCAGAAAGCTGAGAAACACAGCCCCGACTAAAATGCCTATGGATGCAATCAACACGCCGTAGCTGCCGCCCAGCTCTACAGAGGGAAGAATGAGCCCCAGCACAGAGGCGGCAAGCATGACGCCCGCGGCAAAGCCCAGGAGCATATCGCTGGCCCGATGCGACAGATTGCGAAACAGCATCCCGATGAGCGCGCCGATGACTGTCGAGCCGCCAATGCCGGCGGCAGTAAGCAGGACAATTTCCATAGGAGGCCTCCTGTTGCGAAGTTCTTTTCTTTCAGTATAACACGTTTCTGGCCTTTTACAACAACGCAAAAAAGGCGGCAAAAGGCGCCGCCCTGCTTGGTTAGCGCTGCCTGGCGGGAAGGTGAAGCACCATGCCTTCCCATAGCCTGCCGTCGGTAATGCCGTTGTCCCTGGCAATGGACTCCACGGAGCGCATATAGCGGCTGGCGATTTTTTTCAGCGTGTCGCACCGTTGGATCACGATGCCGCCGGTGAAGCCATGGGCATCCTCCTTGACGCCGGAGGCATAGAGCTTCAGAATCTGGCCGGGATAGATGCATGCATCGGGCGAAATGCCGTTCCTGGCGGCAATGCGATAATGGGATTGGTCAAAATGCCGGCTGATGGAGCAAAGGGTGTCGCCTCGCTGCACCACATAGGCGCCCTCAAGCAAGTCAGACGGATTGGCCCGCAAATCGGTTGTGTCTGACGTAGAGGGAATCCGCAGAGCCTGACCGGCATAGATGACATCCCGGTTGCGAATGTCGTTAGCCGCCAGAAGCGCCGCCACAGTGGTATGAAAGCGAGCGGCGATTTTGAAAAGGGTATCGCCCCGCCGGACAATATAGGTGCGGTCCCCGCCGTTTTGGGAGGGCGCCTGGTCAGTATAAATTTTCAAAACCTGGCCGACGCGGATGTCGTCTGGATTCTTCAGCAGATTGGTGCGGACGATGCTGCTCACCGTGGTGCCGAAATGGGCGGCGATTTTTAAGAGGGTATCGCCCCGTTTGACCACATAGTAGATGGCTCGGCTGGTGTGGCTGGGGCGGGTTTTGCCGCTGCCGGGGATGATTTTGGATTCCAGAAGAACCCCCTCCCGAAAAATGTCCAAATCTACGTTGCCGGTAATGCCGCCCACACGGCCAGTATTGCTATATTGCCAGCCGGCCCAACTGCTCCATTTTCCGTTGGGCCGCGGCTCGGAAACGCCATATTCCGCCACCCAGAGAGGGTATTCGTTTAATGCTTGAGTCAAATCGTATTTGGCCGTCGAGGTGGATGCGTAAACCATGCAGCTGATATGGGTCAGCCGATAGAGCTCTTCTATAAAAATTCGCGCAAGGTCGGAAAAGGTATCGTCATGGAGGCCCTGCTTGTTGCCCAAATCCACTGCGAAAATACAGTCGGTTTCCATTTTGCCGAGAGTATCTGTAAAATACTGGGCCTGCTCTCTCGCCTCCTTGGCTGTGGTTGCAGTAAGGTAGTGATAAAAGCCCACCTTTAAGGCGCTGGCCTTGGCGCCGCTATAGTAGCGTTTTAAAAAGGGGTCCACATAGCTGGTCCCCTCGGTTGCCTTGATATATACAATGTGTATACCTGCCTGCTTGACACGCTGAAAGTCGATATTGCCCTGCCAGTTGCTTACGTCGATGCCTGTGTATGTCGCCATAGTATCCTCCTTTCCGTCTCGCCCGGGACGAGACAGCGACTGTGCTGAGAAGCAGGGGAGCGCCCCGCCACGCGGGAGAGACGTTCCCTTATAATCATGAATATGAGAAGGAGTGGAGCAGGGTTTAAAAAATTTTTTAAAAAAAGATGGAATTTTTGCCGGGACTGTGCTATAATAGCTAGCGTATCTGATAGAGATGAGTACCCGTAGCTCAGCTGGATAGAGCGTTGGACTCCGACTCCAA
>DBGCIZ010000171.1:0-2200 GCA_048355355.1 Christensenellaceae bacterium
TAGTAGGCTCTTCAGCTCTGCCGTAGTGATTTCCCCTGCTGCATATCGCTCAAATATCTGCCTTTCCCGCCGGAAGGCCGCTCTGTCTCTGCTGCCCACCTGCTTCAGCGCTTCCCGCAGAATACGAAGGGCCTTCTCTCTCACCTGCGGGCCCACTGCGTTTTTCACGCGGCGTTCCAGGTCCTCCGTATATACAATGGGCATCGAGCAGCCAGCCTTTCCCTTGCGCATGTATTCCCGGCAACGCCAAAACTCCCGGTCTCCCGTTTTATAGTGGTAAACGCCTCGGTAAAATACGGTGCCGTGGATGCCGCAGCGGATTTTTCTGCTATAGGGATAGCATTCCGCCTTTTTGCCCCGCAGTCCGCTGCTTTTCGCGCGGAGCTTCTCATTCGCCGCCTCCCAAAGCTCCTCGCTGACAATGGGGGGCACCGCCTCTTCATCTGGGTATGCCACCCACTCCTCTGGCGGCAGGCTCACCCTGGCGCTGAACCGATAGTCCTGCTTGGCCGTTTTGTTGCCGCAATACCACCCCTTATACTTGGGATTGCTCAAAATCCCCTTAATCGTAGACGGCGCCAGTTGCCTGCCCAACCGGTTGACTACCAGCTCTGAGATAGCTCTCATGCTCCTGTTTTCGTAGACGTACAGGCGAAACACCTCCCGCACCATTCCCGCTTCCGTCTCGTCTATCTGGAGGCGGCCGCCCTGCTTGGTGTAGCCCCAGATATTGCCACCCCCCAGCACCTTGCCATCGTCAATGGCCTTTTTCAGGCCAAAGCGCACTCTTTGGGAAATCCGCCGTACCTCGTCTTGGGCAATCCCCGCCATAATGGTCAGCCGCAGGTCTGCGTCTGGCAGAAAGGTGTTGATGTTGTCTGAAAGGAAAAAAACTCCCACCCCGCAGGCCAGCAGTTCCTGGGTATAGCGAATGCTGTCCAAGGTATTTCTGGAAAAGCGGGAGATTTCCTTCGTGATAATCAGGTCGAACCGGCCCGCCTTGCCGTCCGCAATCATGGCCATAAACCCCTGCCGCTTTTCCGCCGTGCAGCCGCTAATGCCCTCGTCCCAATATCCGCGGTACAGGCTCCACTTTTTCTGGGCCGTGATATAGCCGGCAAAAAAGCTCAGCTGATTGTCAAAGGAATGCAGCTGGCAGTCCTTTTCCGTGGAGACTCTGGCGTAAAATGCCACGCGAAGAGGCAGGTCAAAAATCGTCCTCCCCTCTTGCAGGCTGTTTTTAATCCGATAGATATCCATGTAGATTCATCCCGCTTACAATGGCCACTGCTTCCTCCAGCTGGTCCTGTCCCAGCAGGCCGTCCTTGCCCAGCTCTCGCAAAAGCCGGATCACCAGCGACCGATAAAGCGCCTCCCGCTCCTTCATCCGTATCACCTCAACCCATTATATGCGCAAGCAGGCTCTGGCCATGCCTCAACCATGGCAGAAATAAAAAAGAGAGCGGCCTCCTCGTAGAAGCCGCCCTCCTGCTCGTTATCCGTTCAGTTTTTCCCTGAGCAGCTGGTTCACCAGCTGGGGGTCTGCCTTGCCCTTCAGCTGACGCATACACTGGCCCACCAAAAAGCCAAAGGCCTTTTGCTTGCCGCCCTTAAAGTCCTCAATAGACTTGGGGTTATCCGCCAGCACCTGGTCGATAACTGCCTCCACAGCCCCGGTATCGCTGACCATCTCCAGATTGTGCTCCTTGACGTATTCCTCCGGGTCTACGCCGTTTTTGAACACCTCCTCAAAGACGGCCTTTGCCGTCTCCCGGTTTATCTTCCCGCCCTTTTGCATGGCAATCAACTTGGCCAACTGCTCCGGTGTGACGGTTAACTGGCTGGGCTCCATGCTGCATTCCTTCAGCAGGCGGAAAATCTCGCCCATAATCCACTTAGCCACCTCAGCCGGGTCATTCACGATGGCGTTGGTCGCCTCAAAGAAATCCGCCATCTTTTTATAGCGGGTAATCATCTCCGTGTCGTATTCCTTGAGCCCCAGCTCGCTCATGTACCTGGCCTTTTTCTCCTCTGGCAGCTCCGGCAGGCTGGCCTTGACCTGGGCAATCCACTCATCGGAAATCTCCACCGGCGGAATATCCGGCTCCGGGAAATAGCGATAGTCCTGGGCATTCTCCTTGGAGCGCATGGCAAAGGATGCATCCTTATTGTCGTCCCAGCGGCGGGTCTCCTGAATGAC
>DBGCIZ010000172.1:0-6904 GCA_048355355.1 Christensenellaceae bacterium
GGGCACGTTGCAGCCCAGCTTTTTCAGCTTTTCAATCATGTCCGCCAGCTGGTCTGCCACCAGCTCGCCGTCGTCCGTGGAAAGCAGTCCGCAGACGGGCAAGGCAATCTCCGCCAGCACCTGGCCTTTGTTGACCAGAACCAGGCCGCCCTGAAGCTCGGCAATCCGGTTGACGGCGCAGGCCATGTCCTCCGCGTCGGAGCCCACTACGCTGACGTTATGGTGGTCGTGCCCTACGGAGATGGCAATAGCCCCCTCCTTCAGCTCAAAGCCTTTGATAAAGCCATGGCCGATATTGCCGTTTTTGCCATAGCGCTCCACGCAGACGATGGAGAGCACGTCCTGCTCCACATCCGGCAGCACTACGCCGTCCTTCACGGCCAGCTCCGCCTCCAGCGCCTGGGTCAGCAGGGACACGCTGGACGCGCCGATGACCCGCACCTTGGCGGACTTGGCAGAGGCGTCCACCTTCAGCTTCATGTCCTCTGCGGTGATGGGGTTTTTATAAACCACTGTATCCAGCAGCAAATCGCTGTACTTGGGCGCCGGGAATTCCTTGGCTACCCTGCCCCCTTCTACGACGATTTCGCCCCGGGAGATGACCGTCTCCACCTTGCAGGTGGTCAAGTCCGAGAGGAGGACGATGTCTGCATCCTTGCCGGGGGCCACGCTGCCGCAAATCCTGTCGATTCGGAGGCCCTCCGCCGGGTTGATGGTGGCCATCTGGATTGCCTTCACCGGGTCCACCCCCGCCGCAATGGCCATGCGGATTTTGTGGTCCATGTGGCCCAGGCGGGACAGGTGCAGGGCATCCACGTCGTCGCTGACCATGGCGCAATGGCGGGTGTCCACGCCCTCCTCCGTGATGATGCGCAGGCAGTCCTTTAAATCCGTAGAGGCAGAGCCCTCCCGCATGAGGACGCGCAGGCCGGCCCGCAGCTTCTCCAGCGCCTCCTGCTTATGGGTGCTCTCGTGGTCCGAGGTGACGCCGGCAGAGGCGTATGCGTTCAAAGCCTCCCCCATGACGGCAGGCGCATGGCCCTCCACCGTCTTGCCCAGCTGCTCCGCCAGCTCAATGACGCGGGCCGACGCCGGGCTTCCCGCCAGAATCGGCGGCGCCAGAGTTTCCGCAATGCCCACGGCGTTATCCAGCTTCAAAAGCTCGCCGATATACTCCGCCGAAAGCACCGCGCCCGTGGTTTGCAGGGCAGATTCGTCCTCCATAAAGCTGGGGACGGGGTAAAACAGCTTGATGGGCAGGCTCTCCGCCTCCTTCAAAATCTCCTTCATGCCTTCGATGCCGGAGACGATGGTCACCTCCATCAAATCCGTAGCCACCGCAGTGGTGCCCCGCTTCACCGCCAGTTTGGAAAACTCCGTATAGGTGAGCATGCTGCTCTCAATGTGAATATGGGCGTCGATAAACCCAGGGGCAACGTACATCCCCTTCGCGTCCACAATTTTGGTCTCCGGGCCGTAAACGCCCTCGCTCAGCGGGCCGATGGAGGCAATCCTCGTCCCCCGCAGGGCAATATCCGTCTCGTAGATTTCGCCGCTGTCTACGTTAATCAGCTTGCCGCCTTTGATGACCATATCCGCCGGCTCCTTGCCCAAAGCCGTGTTCACCAGTTTCATATCCATCATGGGAATCTACCTCCTCAAAAATTATTTCAAGACCTCTAAAATCGGGTCCTCCACCTGCTGCGTCCATACGTTGACAAAGCCCTTATCCGTCACGGCATAGTCCGGCATGGCCGCCAGACAGATAAACGAGAGGAACATGAAGGGCGTCTTAATCCTTTCGCAGCCCATTTTGCGGATTTCTGCGTTCAGCTTTCTCTTGGCCTCCGCCACGTTCTCCGCAGAATCGTCAGACATCAGGCCCAGAACGGGGAAGGCTACCTCCGCCGTGACTGCGCCGTCGTGCACGGCCACCTGGCCGCCGCCCAGCTCCGCCACCCGGTTCACCGCGGCAGCCATGTCCTCAAAATTCGTCCCCAGGACGAGGATATTGTGGTTGTCGTGGCCTACGGAGGAGGCCACTGCGCCATATTTCAAATCAAAACCTGCCATAAAGGCCTTGCCGATATTTCCATTTTTGCCATACCGCTCCACCTGGGCGATATAGAGGACGTCCCGCTCCGGGTCGCACTGTACCACCCCATCCCTGACGGGCAGCTCTAAAAGGATTTCCGAGGTGACGGGCGTCCAGTCCAGGGTCTTCATGCCCTTGATTTTCGCAGCCTTGGCGTCCTTGTCCACCCGAATCATGAAGTCCTCCGGCACGCAGGGCCGCTTCAGCTTCATGGTGTTCAGCAGGCAGGGCTTGTGCTTTGCCGGCGCATAGGGATGCAGGAATTTCCCCTCCTCGCTGACCAGCTTGCCCCCCGCCACTACCGAGCAGACCTGAAAGTCCTCCGGGCCGGTGGTGATGTTGATGTCCGCCCGCTTGCCCGGGGCCAGGCCGCCAATCCTGTTATCCAGATGGAAGGCCCGCGCCGCATTCAGCGTCACCATCTGAATGGCCTTGACAAAGTCCAGCCCGCCCTTCAGCGCCGTCCTGACGCGGGCGTCCAGATGGCCGTTTTCCACGGCGTCTACTGTGTGCAAATCGTCGGTCACGATGCTGACGTTGGTGGTGTCCAGCCCTCTTTCCACAACGGGCTTCAGAGTCTTGAGCAGGTTCCTGCCCACGGAGCTCTCCCGCAGCATGAGGCTTGCCCCGCCGCGCACCCGGCTCAGGGCGTCCTCCTCCGTCATGGACTCATGGTCCGAACTGATGCCCAAAACCAGGCACTGATTCAGCTCCTTGCCATTGAGGAAGGGCAGATGCCCCTGGAGGGACTTGCCCGCCTCTCTGGCCAGCTCGATGCCGTCAAACAGAGGCTGGTATCTGGTTAAAATATAGGAGCCAACGCACTCGGAGAGGCCCACTGCGTCCGGCCTGGCCAGGGCTTTTTTGATGATTTCCGGGTTGAATTCTCCCCCGCTGGTCTCCAGGTTGGGGGCAAAGGGCACATGGCTGGGGACGACGAAGTAGAGCGCAAGCTCCGTGTCGGCCGCCTCCTCCAAAACCGCTTCAATGGCTTCCAGGCCGCCCACCACGCCGACCTCGTGGAGGTCCGTCATGATGCCGGTGGTGCCGTGCTTCAAAACCAGCTCCGCAAAGGAGCGAATGGCCAGGCTGGTGCTCTCCGGGTGGAGATGCCCGTCCAAAAAGCCGGGGGTCAGGTATCTTCCCTTTGCGTCAATGACCTGGGTGCCCTCGCCGATGGCATAGGCTACGTCCCCAATGGCGGCGATTTTGTCTCCCGCCACGGCCACGCCGCCCTCGTAGATTTCCCCTGAGTACACATTGACAATTTTTCCGTTGACAACTGCTAAATCGGCAGGCTCCTTCCCCGCCGCCACAGCCAAAAACTTGCTATCCATAGTTCTTCCTTCCCTATCTATTCTAAAATGGAAATGGGATGGCCTTCCTGAGAACCATCCCGATACGCCCTCCTGGGGCGCTTTCCACTGCGTTTATTCTACTACCTCTAAAACCGGGTCAATAATCTTCTGATTGATGACGTCGATAAAGCCCTTGTCCGTCACGGCATAGAGGGGAATCGCCGCCAGGCAGATGAAGGAGAGGAACATGAAGGGGATTGCGATTTCCGAGCCCCTTTCGTGAATGGCCTTGTTCAGCTTCTTCTTCTCCGCCGCCAGCTCCTCTGCAGACAGGTCAGACAGCAGGCCGCAAATGGGGTACGCAACCTCCTCGATGACCTGGCCGCCGTCTACGACAACCTGGCCGCCGGTCAGCTCCACCACCCGGTTCACGGCAACGGCCATGTCCTCAAAGTTGGTGCCCAGGACGATGATGTTGTGGTTATCGTGGCCCACAGAGGATGCAATGGCGCCCCTCTTCAGCTTAAAACCGCCCATAAAGGCCTTGCCCACGTTGCCGTTCTTCGCATACCGCTCCACCTGGGCAATGTAAAGCACGTCCTGCTCCACGTCGCACTGAATCACGCCGTCCTTTACGTCCAAAACGGCCTCTCTTCCCTGGGTGATGGGAATCCAGGGAAGCGTATCCATGACCTGCACCTTCACCTTCTTTGCCCCTGCCGGCGCCATCATCTTGAAGCTGTCTGCCGTAATGGGGTTTTTCAGGTGCGCCGTATTCAGCAGGCAGGGCTTGTGTTCCGCCTTGGGGTAGGAGACGATCAGCTTGCCGTTTTCCGCAACCAGCTTGCCGCCGCTGATGACGCTCTCCACCTGGAAGCCCTCCGGGCCGGTGGTGATGTTGACGTCCGCCCGCTTGCCCGGGGCCAGGCCGCCGATTTCGCCGTCCAGGCCAAAGGCCCTTGCCGCGTTAATGGTCACCATCTGAATGGCCGTGACAAAATCTGCGCCGGTCTTGATCGCCGTGCGGACTGCGTCGTCCAAGTGGCCCCGCTCTACGGCGTCCACCGTGTGCAGGTCGTCGGTGACGATGCTGACCCGGGAGGTATCCACCTTCTTTTCCAGGACGGTCTTCAGGCATGCCTCCATATTTCTCGCGGCGGAGCCCTCCCGCATCATGAGATGGCAGCCGTTTCTCAGGCGCTCCAGGCCCTCCTCGCCGTCCAGAGCCTCGTGGTCCGTGCTGACGCCAGCCGCCAGGCAGGCATTCAGCGCCGGCCCCTTCATATCAGGCAGATGCCCCTGCAGGGACATACCCTTCGAAAGCGCATAGTCCATGGATGCCAGCAAATCCTGATGGCCCATGAGGATATACGGCCCCACACATTCCGAAAGGCCCACTGCGTCCGGCCGGGACAGCGCCTTTTTGATAATCTCCGTATTAAAGCTGCCGCCGCTGGTTTCCATCTCCGGGGAGAAGGGCACGTGGCTGGGGGAGATAAAGTAGATTTTCAAATCGGTAATCTCGTTTTCCTCCAAAACCGCCTCTATGGCCTCCAGGCCGCCCACTACGCCGATTTCGTGCAGGTCGGACATGATGACCGTGGTGCCGTGCTGCAACACGATTTCCGCAAAGGAGCGGATGGAAAGGCTGCTGCTCTCGGGATGGATATGCCCGTCGATAAAGCCGGGGGTCAAATATTTTCCGCCAGCGTCGATAATTCTGGTGTCCTCGCCGATGGTGTAGTCCACCTCGCCCACTGCCGCGATGGTATCGCCGCAGATGGCCACGCCGCCGTCGTAAATCTCGCCGGAATATACGTTGACGATTTTGCCGTTTTTCACTACGATGTCTGCCGCGGCCTGCCCTGCCGCTACCGCCAATAACTTCTGATTCATCTTGACGTACTCCTTTTCATTTTCGATTCAAGCCATAGGATAAAAACCACATTGTTTCTATATATAGTATACGTATATGATACTCACTGAAGGAGGATTTGTCAATCTTCGTCGTGGCAATGAGCCGCACGGTCTCGCTGCCTCTCTCCTCCTCAGAAACTCACCCGTTTTGGCTATGCCTTGTCCTGTCATGTCCCTACAGGGCCGTCGTTGCCAGTCCCCGGCGTCGCTGCTGCCCGGGGCTCCCGGATTGGGCCCTCAAAGCCGGGCAGTCTCTCCCAGTCTGCGCGGAAACCGGCAATCCCCTCGTCCGTAACCCGGTGCCGAATGCTCTCCTTCAATACCTTAAGGGGCGTCGCCGCAATGTCTGCCCCGGCTGCCGCCGCTGCGGTAAAGTGGGCCACGTCGGAAATGCTGGCCGCAATCAGCTTGCAGTCATACTCGTTATGGCGGATGACCTTCGCCGCCTTTTCTATAATGTCCACCGGGTTCAACCCGGCCCGTTCCGCCCGGCCCATGTAAATAGACACATAGTCCGCGCCTGCCTGCATGGAGACCACCGCCTGGGCAAGGGTCATAATGCAGGTCATGTTCACCCGAATGCCCCGCTCATGGGCCCAGGGAATCAGGGAAAGCATCTCCTCCGTCAGGCACAGCTTCACCACCAGCCTCTCCCCCAGCAGCTTCTGAAATTCCAGCATTTTCTCCTTCGCCGCCTGAACGTCGTAATCCTCCGCGGCCTGCATGTGAAACTCTCCTTCCGGCATGGCGGCGGCCGCCTCTTTGACCACCTCCTGCCAGGGCTTCCCCAGCCCGAGAAATACCGGCGGGTTTGTCGCAATCCCCATTACGCCGTACTTCCGCGCCTCCCGTATCTCCCAGGGCGTCACTGAGCCAATTAAAATCCGCATTCATCCTTCCTCCTCTGCGTGGTTTTACTCTATCCTTTCGCCACGCCGGGGCAAAATCCTTCCTTGCGCCAGCTCCTTTTCCCCATAAAAAAACCCGGCTGTCCTCAGCCGGGCTCTATTCCCCTGCCTCTTTTCCCTTGCAGCCGCAGCATTGCCTTTGCCAGCCAATGCCCCAGCCAGACAAACAGGCCCATCGCCGCCAAATAGTCCAGGAAAAAGAAAATCAAAGGCTCCTCAAAGTCGAAAAATACAAACTGGCTCTGCAGGAACAGATAGCCGGGAATCCCTCTTTGAAGGAAGGCATAGGCGCCATAGATGGCGATGGCTGCCCCCGCTATCCGCAGCGCTATCGTCCGCAGCCGGGAAGGCCCCCTCAAAAGCCGGCCTGCCCGGCGCAGCATGGCGCCCCAATGCAGCCCAAGATGCAGAGAGAGGAGCACAAAGCCCCAGTAGGCAGAAAGCATGTGCAGCGTCCTCCCCAGCTCTCGCCCGCCGCTGATGGGCAAAAACGCAAACACCTCCCGGGAGACCAGCACCGCGCTGACCAGAGACCCCAGCATGGTCAGAAAAACCAGCCCCGCCAGAACCGTCTGCAAAATCCGCATGGGCGGATATTTGCCCCGCAGCAGGCTCCTGCTCCACCTCCAGTTCAGGCAGTGGTGTGCGATGAACAGGGCAAACATCCCCGCCCCGAGCCATTCGTG
>DBGCIZ010000173.1:0-11945 GCA_048355355.1 Christensenellaceae bacterium
ATTTGCAGACCCAAGCCTACACCGCCCTGAAAAGTAAGGTTGCAGAGAGCACGGATATCGAAATCATCTCTGTCAACAGCATGTCTAACGGCAAGGAGCGGTGGCCAGATACTGGCAGCCGCAGCTATGTGACGGCCAACGCCAATATTACGGTGCAGTATTACGCCAAGGGAAGCAGCTCCAAGAGCGATGCCGTCAAGCTGGACGTCACCATCACCCTGATGGAGGGCTCAGAGGGCTCCTATGTCCTGGCGCATGACTATCTCAACTCCAATCTGCGGCTGCGTAGCGTAGAGAGCGCCTCTGGCGGCTTTAATGTGGTTGCCCGCCGCTATGGCCACGGCGTCGGCATGAGCCAGCGCGGCGCCCAGACTATGGCAGCCGACTATGGCATGTCCTATGAGGAAATTCTCGCCTTTTATTTTGAGGGGACAACCCTGAGCAATGCTTCTGGCGGCGGTTCCTCCGGCGGCAGCGCCACCATCAGCTCCAGCAAGCATACCATCAGCGGCTCTACCATCACCAAGCTTTCAGAGAACCTGAGCGTCTCTACGTTCCTGAAGAACTTTACGGTGAAAAACGGCTCCATCAAGCTTTACACTGCCTCTGGCAGCGCCAAGACCAGCGGCACGGTGGCGACGGGCGATGTGCTTCGCCTGCTCAACAGTTCCGGCAGCGTTCAGAAGAGCTATACCCTCGTGCTCTATGGCGACGTCAGCGGAGATGGAAAAATCACCGTTTTGGATCTTCTGCGGATTCAGAAATACCTGCTGGGGACGTCGTCCCTCAGCGGCGCCTATAAGACGGCTGCCGATGCCTCTAAGGACGGCTCCGTCACGGTTTTAGACCTTTTGAGAGTACAAAAGCATCTGCTCGGTACGCAGACAATATCGCAATAAACGGGAGAAATTGGTGTGAAAAGAAAACGAATCGTAACCCTAGTATTCATCCTGGGCCTTCTGCTGTTCCAGGCGCCGGCCTTTGCGGCCAGCGGCTCTGTCAGTATCTCCAGCAGCCCGGACAACATCGCCGTTGGCGACGTGTTTGACGTAGCCATTTCCTTCTCCAGCTCTGGCGAGGCCATCAGCTCGCTGCAAGCCAAGCTGGAGTATGACGATTCCTCCATGCAGTATATGTCCGGCGGCGGCAACGCCGTGGAAATCAGCAGCGGAACCGGTGGCATCAACGCCATGGGCAACAGCGATGTCTATAACTTTACCTATGTGCTCCGCTTTACCGCCCTCAAAAGCGGCAAGGCCACCTTCTCTGTAACTGACGCGGAGATTATTGGATACACCAGCGGCGCCGACATTGGCGGAGGCGGCAAGAGCATTTCTATCAACATTTCCGGCGCTTCGGCAGAGCCTTCGGAGACGCCAGCGCCTGCCGCTTCGGCAGACCCGGACGCCTCTCTTCCGGCAGATGCCTCTGCCCTTCCCTCCCCTACGGAGACGCCTAATGATGAGCCTATCCCCGTGGACCTGAACGGCCGCACGGCCTATATTCTGCGGGATTTTGGCGGCATGATTCTCCCCAGCGGCTTTGTGGAGAGCACCGTGACCTATGAGGGAGCGCAGATTGTGGCGGCCTCTAACGAGCAGCTGGGCATTGATTTGGTCTGCCTGATGGATGCCGGCGGCAGCACTGACCTCTATATCTTCGCCGATGGCGGCAAGGTTCTCTTCCCCTACGTCCGCATTGTGGATGGCAATACCTATGTGCTGGGGGAGGCGGAGGCCGGCCCCGAGGGCTTTCAGGAGACCACCGTCACTTATCAGGGCCTTACGGTGACGGCCTGGGACGGTGGGGACGGCAGTCTCCCCATTGTATACGCCTATAACGGCAATGGCGACGGCGCCTTCTACTATTTTGATTCAGAAAATGGCACGCTCCTGCGGGCCAATCTGGATGCCCCGGTGGCCACCCCGGAGCCCTCTCCCTCGGCCTCAGCTACGTCGGAGCCATCCGCTAGCGCGGAGCCTGTTGCTGCGGCCTATTCGCCCTGGAGCGACGGCAGCATCCTGCCCGTCGTGTACGCTCTGGCAGCTTTGGCTGTTATCCTGCTGATTGCGGTCATCGTCGTCAGGAAAAAGAAAAACAAGGACCGCTAGGGGGTAAGCCATGAAAAAAACGAGATTACTCATATTTATCCTGATTATATCCCTGCTGATTGCCGCCCTGCCCATGACGGGCCTGGCGGCCAGCGTATCTGTCTCCGCCTCTTCCCGGACAGTGGATGTAGGCGATACGGTCAATGTAACCGTGACCTTCAAGGGCAGCAACATTGGCACTGTCCAGGCATCCTTTTCCTACGACAGCAGCGTGCTTCAATATGTCTCTGGCAGTGGGACGTCTAATGGAAGCATCGTCCTTGTCGCCAGCGGAAGCGGCCAATCCTCTCTCAGCACGACCATCCAATTCCGGGCAAAAGCAGCGGGGAGCTCTTCCGTTTCCGTCTCTGCCTCTACCGTTCTTTCCTGGGACGAGGCGGATCTGGGCTCCGGTAGCGGCAGCACCAGCATCACAGTGCAGTCTAATACGCCCGCGCCTACCAAAAAGCCGGAGGCCACTCAGAAGCCAGATTCTGAGTCCACCCGGCGGCCCTCTTCTACGACTCGCCCCGACAATAGCGGCGACGATGATAACGATAGAGACGAGGAGCCTACCAGGACGCCCGCTCCTACCGCTACTATGACCCCTGTGCCCACGGTGACCCCCTCTAACATTACGGCCACTGTGGGTGACAACACCATGCTGGTCGTCTCCGATATCAGCGGCATCGGCATCCCAGAGGGCGCGGAGCGGAGCGAAATCGAATACAACGGGGAAACCATCGATATTGCCGTAAAATTCGGCATGGAGCTGGTCTATCTGACGGATACAACGGGCCAGAATGGCCGCTTCTACCGCTATGCGGACGGCGTGTTTTCCCCATATATCGAAATTGACCAGTCCGAATCCTATATTGTCCTGCCCTTGCCGGACGGCGAGGAGGTGCCCGAGGGCTTCAGCGCGGCGCAGCTGACCGTGAACAACAGCTCTGTGCAGGGCTGGGCCAACGCGGCAGGGCAGTATTTGATTTATGCAGTCGATTCCCAGAATAACCGGGGCTTCTATCTGTATGACTATAGCGAAAACAGTCTCCAGCGGTATGTGGCCGGGACGTCCGCAGCCCCGTCGGCTGCTCCTTCGGCCAGCCCCACAGCTGCCGCCTCTCCTTCGCCAACTCCCTCCCCTGCTGCTGAGGCAGCGGCAGCCTCTGTCTCTGAGCCGCCCTCCAGCTTTATGGACCGGCTCCAGGCGGATATGGGCTTCGCCGCATTGGTGGGCGGACTGGCGCTGCTCTGCCTGATTCTCCTGATCGTGTTTATCGTCAGCGCTGCCAAACGGCGGAAGCGCGTAGATGAAAGCAATGGGTTTACACTGGAGGATGATTCTGCCTTCCGTGCATCTCAGGACGATGCTGCATCTACTGAAAGCCCTGCGCCGCAAAGCGACGAGGAGGAACCGTATGTCGAGGATGCGCCAGAGGCTGGTGAGCCTGCGCCTGACGCTTCTCTCCCCCCCTTGGCAGAGGAGGAAAAGCCCCTCTCGGCCCGGCAGCAGAGAAAAATGGGCAAGCACGGCCGGTAACAAGCGAATAAAGCCATTAAAAAGCCAGCGCTCTCGCGCTGGCTTTTTGCTTTTACACGATTAGACTACGTTGATGCGTCCCTGGGGCGTTGCGTATTCCTCCCCTATGGTGCCTCCCAAGATGTCCTCCAGATAGGTGATGAGAATCTCATAATCCATCATGCCGCCGTCAATGGTCAGGGTATTATCCCAAAACATATTGAGGCCGTCTCCCCCCTCCTTGATAAGATAGCTATGAGAAGCCACCGTATAGGTTTCGGCCGCATCAATGGGCGCGTAGCTGCCGTCCTCCTGCAGCACCTGAACATCTCTCACCCGTCTTTCTTCGCCGCAGGAGACGAACATCCCCGCTTCGTCCACCTCTACCGTAGACTCCACCGATGTGTCAATGGTATAGCGCAGGCCGGAAACCTGCAAAAAGCCTCCGCTCTCCCCAATGGCACTTTCTCCGTCCCCAGTCTCCGCCAAGGTAGCCCTGCTGCCCATTTCCAGCGCGTCTAGAATTTCCTGTCCGGTGGCTTCCACCACACAGAGCGTATTGCCGTAGGGATGCACGGCGAGGATATCCCCATAAGTCACGTCCCCCGCATTCAGGTCTGCCCGGATGCCTCCTCCATTGACCAGGGCAATGTCCACCCCTGCCATAGCCCGGTAGGCGTCGGCGCAGAAGTCTCCCAGATTGGTTTCCCTGTTTCGAATCAGGCGAATGCCTTCCTCCTCGGTTGTCAGCGTGACCTCCGTATGACCTATCACCTGGGCCAGAGCCTCCTCGTATTGGCCCTGCAGCGTGTGAATGGAGGCGGCAATTGCCTCGTCTGCCTCCGGGTACGTTCCAATCAGGCCGACGGTCAGGTTGCCCCCAGCCGTAATCACCAGTTGGCCAATATTGATGAGTCCCGTTCCTGTGGACGAGAGCAGCACGTCCTCCCCATCCTTGTTTTTTACGACGTCGCAGGGAATGACGCTATGGGAATGGCCGTCTAGCACCACGTCAATACCAGTGGTCGCCGCAATCACATCTGTAGAGCGGAAGGGAGCGGATGCCTCATCGTCCCCCAAATGGGCCAGGGCCACGACATAATCCGCCCCCTCCTCCCGGCATTTCTCTACGGTGCTCTGTACCTGTCCATATAACTCCTCGCCGCTGCCGCCATAAAAATCGTAGAGATACTGCCCAGCGTCATCCATAAAATAAGCTGGGGTGGATTTTGCAATGCTCTCCGGCGTAGAGATGCCCAGGAAGGCCACCTGCACGCCGCCATAGTCCACAATTTCATAGGGCTTCAGCGCCGAGACAGCGCTTTCCCCGCTTCCGGTATACCGAATGTTGCAGCCAAGGTATTGGGCGTCGGCCTGCTCCAGCAGGGTCTTCAGCTGCTCCATGCCGTAGTCAAACTCGTGGTTCCCCAAAACGGCAAAGTCATACCCAACCAGATTCATTAGCTCCACCAGATATTCCCCTTGGGAGACAGCCCCCAGCGTATCTCCCTGGAGGGCGTCCCCACAGTCCACCAGGGTAACGTAAGGCGTCTTCTCCTCCAGCTGCTGCCGATAGGCAGCCAGGCCGGCATAGCCAATATCTGTATCCACGGCGCCGTGCACGTCGTCTGTGTAGAGAATGACAATATCCTCCCCCCGGGCAGGGGCAGCGCACCCACCCAACAGCGTCAATGCCAGAGCCAACGCCAGGCAAATTCCTACGCAGCTTTTTCGCAGCTTTCTCATGCTCGCTTTCCTCCCCTTCTGCCGCATTACCGTGCCTCTCGCGGCGTCTCTTCTCGTGGAGGCAATGCTTCCTCTCGTGGCGCTCCGCTCGTGCTCCTCCTGCCTGTCCTTCTGGGAGCATAGGCCGCAATCAGCGCCAGCGCCAGGACGCCGCCCTTCACCGCCGGCAGCACGTAGTACACGACGCCAACCTGGGTCAGGCCGTTTTCCAGGACTGCCACCAGCGCCGCCCCCACCATGGTTCCAATGGCATTTGGCTTTTCCGCCCCGCCTACGGAGCGGCCGACAAATACGGCCGCCAGGGATGGCATGAGATAGCTGTCGCAGCCTGTAATCTGTGCCGCCGAATTGCGGGAGCACACCACCATCGCGCCCACCGCAATAAACACGGCCGTCAGCATCCCCGCCAGAAAGCGGTATTTTTTCACCGGTATGCCGGAAAGTCCCGCCGCAGTTTTGTTTCCCCCGATGGCATAAAGGCAGCGGCCGTGGCGCGTGTAGTTTAAAAACACAAAGGCAAAGGCCACACAAAGCAGCATGATAACTATACACCAGGGGGATTTCCCCATCTCCAGCAGGCCCTCTGTCCAGCTGGAACGGGCTGGGGCTGCGCCCCATGGTGTCGGCATCCCCGAAGAGACGGCTCCGCCGCCAGTCCACCACAGCCCTAACCCCTGATGGATAAACATCAATGCGCAGGTAGCCAGCATGTCGGGAATTTTGCAAATAAGAATTAAAAACATGGTCAACAGATACATTGCCATGGTGAATACCACGGTTGCCAGAATGCTGGCCCACAGGGGAAAGCCAAACCAGAGAAAGATACTGGCAAAAAAATAGGAGGAAAAGGATGCCAGCGTACAGGCAGACATGTCAAACCCGCCCGGCGCCATGGTCATGGTGGCGGCGATGGCAAAAATCGTAGTAATGGACATGGCTCGCAGGATATTGACTGCGTTGGCTGCCGAAAGAAAATCCTCTCCCTGTATGGCGCCAAACACCACAATAGAAATCAGCAGCACCAAAACGGCAGCCCAGTCCATCAGCAGCCTTCCCAGGCTTTTACGGTTCCTTGTCTGTTCCATGGTTTCTCTCTCCTCTCTCCTGGCTGCGGAAGGGGTACCCTCCGCCTACGGCATAGTGCATCAATTCCTCCTCCGAGGTCTCTGCCGTAATCAGCTCGGCGGCAACTTGTCCGTCGAACAGAACGTAAATGCGGTCTGTCAGCGCCAGCAGCTCGTCATTTTCACAGGAGGCATAGAGCACGCTGCCCCCTTCCTCCGCCAGGCCGCGAATCAGGTCAAAGAGCTCTGCCTTGGCTCCCACGTCGACTCCCTTAGTCGGCTCGTCCAGCAAAAAGACACTGCAATGACCTGCCAGCCACTTGCCCACTACTACCTTCTGCTGGTTGCCGCCAGAGAGCAGCTCTACGCGCTGGCTGATAGAGGGGGTTTTCAGGCTAAGCCCCCGCACTATATCAGCTGCCATAACCTCCGTCTGCCTCCGTCTTACAAAGGAAAGGCGGCTGAGCCTGCGCAGGCTGGCCAGAGACAAATTCCATGCCACGCTTTCCTCTAGCAGCAGGCCCTCCTTCCGCCGTTCCTCCGGCACTAGCCCGATTCCCCGGCGGACAGCATCGGCAGGAGTGCGCAGCTTCACCGGCCTGCCCCGCAGAAGCAGCTCTCCATCGGCCATCCGCAGCGCTCCAAACAGAGTCTTGCAAAGCTCGCTTTTCCCCGCGCCTACCAGCCCGGCGATGCCCACAATCTCCCCTTCCCTGATATGAAGGGACACGTTCTTTACACTGCCATCTGCGCTGGAAAGATGCTTTGCCGCCAGGACATCTTTGCCCACGGGGCGCCTTTTCCGGCGATAAGCCAGGGCTTCCGGGCCGCGCCCCAGCATTTTCTCCATCATCTCCTGTGCAGTTGTCTCCGGCGTGACTGGCGCGCCGCCCACCATGACCCCATTGCGCAGAACGCTATAGGCGTCGCAAATCTGCGTCACCTCGTAGAGACGGTGGGAGACGAATAAAATGGCCACGCCCTCCTCTCTAGCCAGCTTGCGGCAGAGCCGAAACAGCTCCTCCGTCTCCGCGCTGCTCAGCGATGCCGTAGGCTCGTCCAGCAGCAAAAATCTGCCCCTCCCGCTCAATGCTCTGGCGATAAGAACCATTTGCTTCTGCGCCAGAGGAAGGGCCCCTGCCGGGCCGCTCAAATCCAGGCTGATATGAAGCCGCTCCAAAATCTCTCCTGCCTTCCTGCGCAGCCCTTTCCAGTCTACCAGAAGGGGGATTCGCTTCGGCCCCGCCAACCGGTCCAGCAGGATATTTTCCGCTACGGACAGGGAGGGCACCAGAGCCGTGTCCACCTCCTGATAGACTGCCCGAATCCCCTGCGCCGCTGCGTCGGACGGGCTACGCAGGGCAATGGGGCTTCCGTTTCGCAGAACCTGCCCTTCATACCCTGGGCTTGCGCCTGCCAAAACCTTCATTAATGTGGATTTTCCCGCCCCGTTGGCGCCGAGAAGTGCGTGAATTGAGCCTGCCTCCACACGAAAATCCACCCGATCCAGCGCTTTCACGCCCGGGAACGCTACCGATATTCCCCTGGCCTCCAGTGTCTCCCGCGCCATGGCTCTCAATCTCCCAGCAGCTCGGCCATCCAATCGGTCGTAGGCATCCAGGAGCGGTCGCTATACTGTTCCCCGGCTACAGTATCCAGATTGGTCACGTTGACGCCGCCACCGGCAACCATCTCCTGGGTCACTACTGTGGTAGGCAGCTCCAGCCAGTCGCTCTGCTCCCCGGTCATGGGGTCGATAATTTTGTCGTATTCCCCCGCCAGCTCCAAGGCAAGAACCCGCATGCCAAATTCTCCGTTATAATCCCAGTTGGTGGTGGCGCAGGCCTTCCAGGGGGAACCCTGCCGAGACATCTTATCAATATCCGCATTGCAGATATCCACGCTCACCATGGGGATATCGTAGCCCCCCTGGGTCAGGGCAGTGTAGACGCCGCTCGCATATAAGTCGTAGCAGCACCAGATGGCGTCAATATCCCCTTCCTCGTATTTTGCCAGTGTAGCCGCCGTCACATCTGTCATGGAAGCCTCGGCATTGCTATAATCTGCCGGGCCAATGGTCTCCACCGTGTGAATCAGCCCCTGCTCCTCGTAGGCCGCATAGCCCTCCTCCCGCCGGTCAAAGGCAGAGAGATAATTGGGTCCAACCCAAACCTTCAAAATGTTGACTGGCTCTCCGGCCGCTACCTTTTCGGGATATAGAGTATTGCAGATATAGTCCAGCAGCAGCTCCGCAAATTGGGCGTCCTGCTGAAAAAACTGGGTCACGCCATCTATCTTCTGCGTTTGGCCGCTGCTGTCCCGGAAAAGGGTATCGAAGGTGACGATTTTCAAATCCGGGTATTCCTCCAAAATATCCGAAAGAAAGGTGTATGCGTAATTCTGGCCGCCATGACTGAGCAGCAGGCCGTCGTAGCCAGCGGCAGCGCACTGGGCAATGGTATCCTGCCATTGGGCGTCCGATCCGCCGCAGAAAAATGCCTCAAACTCCATGCCCAATCCCTCGGCAGTTTCCTGGGCTGCGGATAGCCACATTTGAAAAATGTCCGAAGGCGCCATCTGCATAATATAGGCCACCTTCATGCCCGCCACCGGGGAGTCTACATCAGGCGCCGCGCTGTCCTCTCCGTTCGCAGCGGGGGAACACCCCGCCGCAGTAAGCAGCAGCACAATAGCCAATATCCATCCTAAAAACCTTTTCATGTCCTATCCTCCTTAAAGCTCTGCGCGCAGCTCCCGATTTTTCTTCCCGGCCGCCTTCGCTACGAATAACACCGCGCACCCTAGCGCAAAGGCAGCGCCAATGGGATACGATATCGCCTCGGAAAGTTGGAAGCCCTCCTCCGCCATGAGGATATACGTGCAGGATACGCCTGACATAAAGGCCGCCGGCACGGCGCACATGGCGGAATGCCACCACTTCCTCCCGTTCCTTGCCAGATACATGGCCGCTGCCCAAAGAGTCATCATGGCCAGCGTCTGGTTGCTCCAGGAAAAATAGCGCCAGACAATATCGAAATTCACCTGGGTCAGCAGGGCGCCTACTGCAAGCAACGGCAGGGTAATAGCCAGCCGTCTGGTCAGCCGGGACTGGTCTATTTTAAACCAGTCGGCAAGCGTCAGGCGGGCGCTTCGAAAGGCCGTATCCCCAGAGGAAATGGGGCAGACCACCACGCCAACCACTGCAATGGCGCCTCCTACCACGCCCAGCAGAGCGACGGAAATGTCGTATACCACGCCCGACGGGCTCAGCTCTGCCAGAGCCTGCTGCAGGCCGCCTGTCGCGCCGTAGAAGGCCACGCCTGCCGCCGCCCAGACCAGGGCAATGACGCCCTCCGCAATCATGGCGCCGTAGAACACTTTTCTGCCGTCCTTCTCCTGCTTCAGGCACCGGGCCATCATAGGCGATTGCGTGGCATGGAAGCCAGATACTGCGCCGCAGGCCACCGTCACAAACATAAAGGGCCAGACTGGCAGCCCATCCGGGTGCTGGTTGACCAGGGTCAGCTCCGGTAGTTGGTATCCGCCCACAATCAGGCCCACGATGATGCCCACTGCCATCACTGCCAGAACCATGCCAAAAATCGGGTATAGCTTGCCGATGAGCTTATCAATGGGCAAAAGCGTCGCCAGCAGATAATAGATGAGTATCACAATCACCCAAAAGGTGCCGTTCATCCATTCCGGCGTCAGCCGGGCCAGCAGCTCCGCCGGGCTGGTGGTAAAGACCGCACCGACTAAAATCAGCAGCACGACGGAAAACACCCGCATGACCTGCTTGGCTGTTCTTCCCAGATACTTGCCTACTATCTCCGAAATAGAGGCGCCATTCATGCGGACGGATATCATGCCGCTCATATAGTCGTGAATGGCGCCGCCCAGAATGGAGCCCAAAACAATCCATAAAAATACCACTGGACCAAATACCGCGCCCATTAGCGCCCCAAAAATAGGGCCCGTTCCCGCAATATTCAGCAATTGGATCAGAAATACCCGCCACGTCTTCATGGGGACGTAGTCTACGCCGTCTGGATGCGCCATGGCCGGCGTGGGCCTCTGGTCCGGGCGGAACACCTTTTCCGCCAGTTTTCCATAAAGAAAATAACCTCCGATTAAAATCACAATTGCGCAAAGAAACGTAACCATCTCATCTTCCCTTTCCTCAATTCTAAAGCCGCTTGCATTGCAGGCAGAGCATGGTGATATCGTCAAACTGTGGCGCCTCGCCGGCAAACCGGCCCATATCCTCCCGCACCAGGCGAAGCAGCTCCTCTGGCCCGGCCTGAGGCGCACCGTTCAGGGCTCTCAGCATCCGCTCCGTGCCGTATAGCCTGTTTTCTGCATCCATGGCCTCTGGCACGCCGTCCGTATAGACAAACAGCATATCCCCTTCCCGCAGCTCCATTTCGTATTCCCAATACCGGGCGTTCTCCATCCCCGCCAGAACAAAGCCGTGCTTATCCCGAAACAATTCAAAGCTTCCCCCAGCCCGCTTCACCGCCGGATATTCGTGCCCCGCGTTAGCGGCCCGAAGCTTGCCCGTAGAAATCTCATAGATTCCCAGCCATACGGTGACAAACATCTCTGCCTCGTTATTTTCGCAGAGCTGGTTATTCACCTGCTCCAGCACCTTCTTGGGCGATTCCCCCATCTGAGCCCGGTTCTTCAGCAGCGTTTTGGCGATGACCATGAACAGAGCCGCCGGAACGCCCTTTCCTGAGACGTCTGCCATCACCAAGGCAAGATGGTCCTCATCCACCAGAAAAAAGTCATAAAAATCGCCGCCTACCTCCTTGGCTGGCTCCATAATAGCGTAGATATCCATCTCCTCCCGCTCCGGAAATGCGGGAAAAATGCAGGGCAGCATGGATGCCTGAATTTGGGTTGCCACATGGAGCTCCGCGCCAATTCGCTCCTTTTCCCGGTTTGCTTCCCCCTGCCGCCGCAGGAGCCCATGGGTTCTCTTGGAGAGCGTCAGCCCAATTAAGTAGACCACCACCAGCACAACCGCCCTGGGAATGTAGTAAAAATTAAAGACCCGCAGCAGAATATTGTCGCCCGCGGCGGCAGCCTCTCGGATAAACGCAGCCCGCTGGGCAATCCCCGATACAATGTCGTTACTCCGCATCATGTTGGAATCCCAAACACCCAGATACAGCCCAACATACACGGCGCACAGCATACATATCAGCGCCACAAGCAGCGTAAAGTGTGTCATTCTGGGCGAATAATAGTGGCACGAGAGGATAATGGGGCAGGCCCAGGCCAAAATCAGTTGGAGAGTCAATGCAGAGGACAAAATGCCAATTCCCAGCAGAAAGCATACCATAATGGCATATTTCAGTATTTCATACCGGCGCCGCCAAATGCGCACCAGCAGAGAGGGCAACAAAAACAGCGCAATGCCGATTGGCATGGCCACATTCATCAGCGTATCGTCTATGATAAAAAAGCCCATCAGGTTCAGCACCCACATGAGCACCGCTACCCCGGCCGCCACAGCCA
>DBGCIZ010000174.1:0-7985 GCA_048355355.1 Christensenellaceae bacterium
CCACTTTTTCCGGGGCCCAGTTTTCCCATACGGGGGTTGCGGGGGTCAGCTGTGGGGGCGGAGCCAAGCGCCGCCTGTGGCGGATTCAGCGAGGCGGAAGCCAGCCTGGTGCGTGAGATGCGCTAGCGCCTTCCTTGGCACGCCGCGCATCTCCGTACCCAGGCTTAAGATGGGGGACGATGCGGAACCGTCCCCCTTAGCCCCTTGCGAAAATATCCTCTTCTCTTTTCTCTCTATCCTTCCCCTCCGCCAACTTTCCTGCACCTCGCACCTGCAACGCAAAAAACCAGACCACACCCACCTTGCCTTTCAACTTCAAATCGTGCAGCTTTGCCTGTCCCTCCTTTCGTCGGGACTTGGCCCCTCTCCGCACCGCTCCTCCTTCCCAGAAAAAGCTCGCTCGTTCCCGGCTTATGCCCTTGCTGCCCCGGCCATTTCGCCTTCCCCTCGCTACCACTTTTTCCGGGACTCAGTTTTCCCATCAAAGGAGTGCGATGCGTTGCGGGCCGCCCATGCCCTCCCATCACTTCCGGGAGCATCTCTCCACTTTTTTCCACAGTACCCCATATAGGGAAAACATCCTGCCCTCACACCACATCTATTTATTATCGAATATTATAAATATTCAAGCTTATAAAAACTCCTGCAAATCCCTTTAAAATCACAAAAACCAGCGTTTTGCTCTTGACGGAACGCTGTTTCATAGCATATAATAACGATAGAATTCTGTCTATGCTGAAGGAGAAGCTGAATGGATACCTCGAAACTGATTCCCGTGTTCAAGGCACTGTCGGACGATATTCGCTTGAGCATTGTCGACATGCTGAAGGAAAAGGAGCTTTGCGCCAGCGAAATCCTCGCCGGCTTTTCCATCACTCAGCCGACCCTTTCCTATCATATGAAGCTGCTGACGGGCAGCGGCCTCGTCACCTTCCATAAGGAGGGCGCCAAGACGGTCTATACCCTGGTTCCCGAATGCATGCAAATCCTGGCGGACTATGCGGCAGGCTATGCCTCCCCCGCCAAGGCCACGGCGCAGCAGCCTGCGCCCCAGCAGGAAGAGCAGCCGCCCCGCCGCCGGCCAGCCCAGCGGCGCCAGATGGATTCCTATCTGCTGTAGCTTGCGGCCCTGCCAAAGCAGCTGGCCACCATATCTTCCGCCTTTGCGGCAATCTGCTCCACCTGGGGCATGAAGGCCCGCTCCAGCCCCTCCCCAAAGGGCACAGGCATAAAGGCGCTACCCAGCCGGGCCACCGGCTTTTTCAAACTGTAAAAGCAGTCGCTTTCGTTGATTGTAGCGGAAATCTCCGCCCCGATTCCAAAGTCCTTCACGGCCTCATGAACCACCATGGCAAGGCCGGTTTTTTTCACGGATTTTACAATCAGATTTCTGTCCAGCGGCAAAATGGTCCGCAAATCGATGACCTCCGCCTCGATGCCCCGCCGCTTGGAGAGCATCGCCGCGGCCTCCAGACAGGTGCGCACCATGTGGGAATAGGAGATAATGGTGATGTCCCTTCCCTTCCGCTTGACCGCCCCCTTGCCGATTGGCAGGGTATAGTCGATTTCCGGCAGATTGCCCTCCAGCCCATAGCAAAGCTTATGCTCTAAAAACACCACCGGCGAATCGCACCGGATGGCTGCCTTCAGCAGCCCCTTTGCGTCGTAGGCGCAGGACGGCGCCATGACAATCAGCCCGGGGATATGGCAGAGCCACGCCTCCAGGCTCTGGCTGTGCTGCGCGGCTGCGCAAGTGCCTGCGCCGGCAGCAGTCCGGATGACCAGCGGCGCCTGAAACTGTCCGCCGGATAGGAACTTCACCTTTGCCGCCTGGTCTGCAATGGCGTCCATGGCCACTGCTGCAAAGTCGGAGAACATCAGCTCCACCACCGGCCTCTTGCCCATCATGGCCGCGCCGACCGCCATGTTGACAAAGGCGTTTTCCGCAATGGGCATGTTCACCACCCGGTTGCTGCCAAACTGCTCCAGCAGGCCGTCGGTCACGCCAAAGCCGCCGCCATATTGGGCCACATCCTCCCCCAGCAGCAGGACGCTGTCGTCCCGCTCCAGTTCCTCTGCCAAGGCCTCTCGAATGGCCTCTTTGTAAGTCTCTCTCATCCCAAACGCTCCTCAATAGACCAGGGCCGCAGCCTGGCCGATGGTCAGCCGGGGGCAGCCTCTGGCGTAATCCACCGCCTGGCTGACCTCCTCCTGACAGTCTGTTTTAATATGGTAAAGCTCCTTTTCGCTGAAGCCTTTTTCCAGCAAGACCTTCTCAAAGGCGGCAATGGGGCACCTGGCCATCCACTCCGCCTCCTCCTGACGGGTCCGGTAGACCAGTTTGTCGCTCTTGGAATGACCCATCCAGCGATAGGTCATCGCCTCCACAAAGGCGGGCCGCTGCTCCTGTCGGGCCAGCTCCGCCGCCGCCTGACACACCTGGCGCACGGCCAGCACGTCGTTTCCGTCCACCGTCTCCGCCCAGATGCAGTGGGCTGCGGCCTTTTTCGCCATGGAGGGCTCCGCAGAAGCCTCCGCCGTCCTGGTGGAGATGCCGTAGCCGTTGTTTTCGCAGACAAACACAATGGGCAGGCCCATCAGCGCGGCGATGTTCATAGTTTCGTGAAACACGCCGGTGTTGGTGGCGCCGTCCCCAAAAAAGTCCATCACGATATTGCCCGAATCCTTCATGGCCATGGCTGCGCCGGCGCTGATGGCGATGCCTGCGCCCACAATGCCGTTGGTGCCCAGCAGGCCTGCCTCCTTATCCGCCATGTGCATGGAGCCTCCCACTCCTCTGGAGAAGCCGTCCGCCCGGCCCATCATTTCGCACATGGCCCCCCGCAGGTCCCCCGTTTTGGCGATGACGTGGCCGTGGTTCCTATGGGTAGACATGACCTGGTCGCCCTCCTGCAGGGCGGAGACAGCCCCCGCCGCCACAGCCTCCTGACCGATGCAGAGATGGGTTGTTCCCTGAATCTCCCCTCGCTGCACCAGCTCCCAGACCTTTTCCTCAAAGAGGCGGATGCGCCACATTGTCCTCAGCAATTCCTTCATACTAAACACCTCGCCGTCATCTCGTCCGTCACCAGCACGTTGACCAGGCCGCCCTTCAGGGCGCTTTCGATGGACCTGGCCTTATGCGCCCCGCCGGCTACGCCAATCCGCACCGGCGTCCGCTTCAGCACCTCCGGCGCGATGGCAATCACCCGCCGGTCGATTTCCAAATCACATCGATTTCCGTCTATATCGAAAAATCTTGTACAAACATTGCCCACTGCGCCGCTGGCCAGAAGGCTTTCCCCGTCCAGCTCCATAGCATCCACCGAGGTGGAATGGGTCGGATCCCCGTCTATGCCTACAATGGCCATGTCCAGCTGCTCCATCTTGCGGAACACGCCTTTCACTGCGTCCGTCGCCAAAATCGCCGCAGCGTCCGCCTCGCTCTGGGCCAGCAGGGGGGAATAGAGGTATGCTACCGTGCTGCCCGGATAGCAGGCCGCCATTTTTTCGCTGATGCTGTTGGCAAACACCCGGCAATTGCTGGAATACCGTGGCCCGCCCAGCAGGGGCACAAACTCCACTGCGCCGGCCCGGCCATACCGGGCCATATAGTCCACCGCTGCCTGAAGGGTGCGCCCCCAGGCCACGCCGACCCGCATGCCGGGCTGGATGGCCTTGCCCAGGTATTCCCCCGCCGCCTGGCCGATGGCCGCCAGGGCCATGCCGGCGTTTTCGCAGAGGGCCACCCGGGCCTCCCGCAGGCCATAGCGCCGCCGCAGGGCCTCCTCCAGGGCCAGGGAATCCGTCAGCCGTTTGGCGTCCCGAATTTCTATTTTCACAATGCCCTCCTCCCGGGCCTCCCGCAGCAGCTTGCCCAGGGTGGGACGGGAGATGCCCAGGGCCTTTGCGGCGTCTGCCTGGGTTTTATCCTGAATATAGCACATATACGCCGCCTTCACCTTCATCTCATACCGTTCGTCAAATTGCGTCATAGCATCCTCCCTCGCCCGATTATACACAGGCACTTTACATTTGTAAATACACTTTTTATTTGTTAATAGTTTATTCAATTTTTTGTTGCAATAGCCCTTCGTCGCAATGGACTATGGGGTTTGGTTTCCTCCCCTGCGGTCGGAAAATTTGACCCCTTCGTCATTGCTCCTTCTTCCGCTAAAAAGCTCGGCTTCGCTCTCGGGCTAAAAACATTCGCTCGTCCCTCGCTCGGTTTTTATGCCCTCCTCTTGCCTACCACTTTTTCGCGGGTACGCGCCTGCGGCGCGATAGTTGTTAGAGAAGGTCATCTTTTCTTTCCACTCGAAATCGTATGTACAAAGCCTTTCCTCGCCCCAAACTCAGCTTCCTTACTCCCTCCTACCGTCGGAAAACCTCACTCCTCGTCCTTGCTCCTTCTCCCAAAAAAGTCTCGGCTGGCGGGGATTTTGCAAAACCCGCTCGATTTCCAAAATCATAGATTTTGAATCTCACGGTTTTCCTTCCTCCCCTTGCCTATCAACTTTTTCGGGGCCCCACGCCGACCGTGCGATAGTCAGGGGAACATAACCTTTTCTCATCCATCCACAACCCTATGACACTAATCGCCGCCCAGAATCCGATGCCCTCCGTTGGCGTCGGATTGGGCGGCTTCGCTTGCTTTCTTCTCTTGTCCTCTGGCTTTTGCCATCTTTTCTCCCTCCACCGGGGTCCAGGGGGCACCCCTGGTCGATAAGGGGGGATTGCGGGGGTGTCGGGGGGGGGCGGAGCCGAGCGCCGCCTGTGGCGGATTCAGCGAGGCGGAAGCCAGCCTGGTGCGTGAGATGCGCTAGCGCCTCCCTTGGCGCGCCGCGCATCTCCGTACCCAGGCTTAAGAAGGGTGACGATGCGGAACCGTTCCCCTTAGCCCCTTGCGAAAAAATCCCCCTCTCTTTTCTCTCCATCAACCCTCCCCCTCCGCCAATTTTTCTGCACCTCCACCATTCCAAGCCTTTATCCCCTCCGGCTCCGCTGCTTCGCAGCGTCCTCTCCCTGCTCGGCAGCGCTTCGCGCCCACTAACTTTTCCACGGCCCACGCCAACCGCGCAATCGTCAGAGAAAGCCCCCTGTACTTTCCACCCGGAAGCACGGCGCTCCGCAGTCTCCTGCCCCTGTTTGGAAATCGCTTTCCGGCGATTCTTGACAGTCCTCCTGCTCCGCCATATAATCAGTATTGAAATAATAAGCAATCTAATTATATGGAGGCATAAACTATGGAATCGCTCCACTATCTGCTGATGAAGGCGCACACGCAGCTGAACCGCAGCATCATGGCCCGCGCCAGCCGCCAGGGTCTGACGCCGGGTCAGCCAAAAATTCTGGAATTTCTGCTGGCCCATGGTGAGGCGGAGCAAAAGGCCATCGCCGCCCACTGCGAAATCGAGCCGGCTACTGTGGGCAGCATTCTGCTCCGCATGGAAAACGCCGGCCTCATCTCCCGCAGGCAGCGGGAAGGCAACCGGCGTTCCCTTTATGTCTCCCTGACGGCGTCAGGCGGCCAGGCGGCCCAAACCATGGCCCAGATTTTTCAGGAGGAGGACGCCCGCGCCGCCGCCAGCCTCTCCCCAGAAGAGCTGGGGCAGCTGAAGGCCCTTCTCTCCCGCCTCAATAGCAACGCTTCCCTCTCCGAGGCGCGCCATGAATAGAAAAGTTGTTTCCCTCTGCAAGCGGTATCTCACTTTGTGCCTGGGGCTGGTCATTATGGCCTTTGGCGTGGCCTTCTCTATCAAGGCCAGCCTGGGCACCTCCCCTATCTCCAGCCTGCCCTATGTCGTCAGTCTGCTGGCGCCTCTCTCTGTGGGCAACGCCACCATTCTCATGCACTGCGTATTCATCGCCCTGCAAATTCTCATCCTGCGGCGAAACTATCGTCCCATCCAGCTGGCCCAGCTGCCCGTGGCCATCCTGTTTGGCTATTTGACCGACTTCGCCGTCTGGGCCATTCAGGGGCTATCCTGCGCCACCTATCTGGAGCAGTGGCTCTTCTGCGGGGTTGGGATTGTTCTGGTCGCTCTGGGCGTCAGCCTGGAGGTCACGGCCAACGTGGTCACCCTGGCCGGAGAAGGGCTGGTCCTCGCCATCTGCCAGGTGCTTCCCGTCCAGTTTGGCCCCATGAAGGTGGGCTTCGACGTGACCCTTGTGGCCATCTCCAGCGCCCTCTCCCTCCTCTTTCTGGGCAGACTGGAGGGCGTCCGCGAGGGAACCGTGGCCGCTGCCATCCTGGTGGGGCTGCTGGCGCGCCAGTTTAACCGGCCTCTGGGCAGGCTGGCCCGGCGGCTGCTCTCGTAACTTTGGGCTGGCGCCGCGCAGCTCAATATGATATTGTGTATAAAAGCCGGTTTCTGCCCGGCGTCTATGAAAAAGCATTCAGGAGTCTTTATGCGCAAGACCTACATCACAACCATGCCGGACAAGGCCGGCGCCTTTTTAAAGGCCAGCCGCGCCATCGCTGCCCACGGCGGCAATATCGTCCGGGTGAACTACAATAAAGCCGTGGACATGCACACCCTGTTTCTCGAGGTTTCCGCCCAGGCAGACGAGCTGGCCGGGATTTCCGCAGAGCTGGAGGCCCTGGGTTATTTGGCAGACCAGCCGGAGAACCGGGTCATCCTCATCGTGTTGACCCTGCCGGATGTGGCCGGCGCGGTGACGCCAGTGCTGGAGGTGCTGAGCCGCTACGATATCAACATCTCCTACATCAGCTCTCAGGAAAACGGCACCCCCTGCCAGCACTTTAAAATGGGCCTGCTCATCGAAAACCCCGCCGTCATCAAGCAGCTGCTGGACGAAGTCTCCCGCCTCTGCGAGGTGAAGGTGCTGGAATACGAGGTGACGGAAAAGGCCCTGGATAACACGGTCTTTTACCTGACCTTCGCCAGCCAGATGCGGAGCCTGCTCTCCCTCTCTCAGGAGGAGACCAACGCCGTCACCATCCAGGCCAACCGGATTATGCAGATCCTGGACGAGCGCGACGAGGCCCCTCTCAAGACCTTTGACTACATCCGCCGCTTTGCCGAATTTTTAGTGAACTACCGGGGCGAGCAGTTCTGCGCCCAGGTGAGCCGGCGCTCCCTAGGGCCGGGGCTGGAGCTTTTCACCATTGAGCCGCCCTGCGGCAGCAATACCTACATCCTCTCCCACGGTAGCCGTCTGCTCTTTGTGGACTGCGGCTTCGCCTGCTTCCGCCGGGAGATGGAGGCCATCTTCCGCCGCCTCTTTCCCCGGTTTGCGGAGATGGAGAAGAGCCTGTTCCTCACCCATGGGGATATTGACCACGCCGGCCTGCTGGACCTTTTCGATAGGGTCTACGTAAGCCAAAGCTGCTTTGAAAACTTCCGTCTGGAGGGAGAGGGGCGCCCCAACTTCCGGGAGCAGAACCCCCTTCACGCCCCCTACTGCCTTCTGAGCAAAATCCTCTCCGGCTACCGCCCGCCAGACCTGTCCCCCATGCAAATTTTAGGGGAGCGACAGGGGGAGGGCCTCCTCGAGCCCATCGGCGGGCTGGACTTTGGCGGCTTCCATTTCGACGCTTTAGAGGGCCCCGGCGGTCATGTCCGCGGGGAGACAGTGCTCCTCTGCCGGGAGCTGCGCCTGGCCTTCACCGGCGATATTGTGGTGAACATCCAGGGCTTTTCTGAGCCTCAGCGCCGGTTTAACCTGCTGGCCCCTTATTTGATGACCAGCGTCAACGTCAATTCCCGCCAGGCCACCCTCTGCCGGGAGGAGCTGCTGCGCCGGCTGGCAGGCTACACTCTGTGCCCCGGTCATGGGGCCATTATGGATGCGCCGCCAGTATGATACATACCTTTTCGCCCCGCAGGGGGCAGCGGAAAAAAATCCGCCAAAAATGTATCATACAATTACACTTTTCCCCCGCCCTGTGATACAATAGGTGCGTATGGATGGAAATCCCCATCAAAACGGAACTGAGCCGGGGGCTCTCCCCGGGAAAC
>DBGCIZ010000175.1:0-12340 GCA_048355355.1 Christensenellaceae bacterium
GAGAATGTTAAATCGGCCGTTTGAGATAGACCCAACCATTACGGTATGTATATCGTAATCCACAGAAGGCATAGAAGCAGTAAAAATTGCGTGGCAGTATTGCCACGCAATTTGCATGAATGTGTCAATCATTGCTTGTTACTTCTGCTTTGGCGACAACATTTTCTAAGGTGTATTCCTCCATAATCTGGCGCAATTCCTCAATAGTAAAATCAGGATTATGGGCTTTGGACATTGCGCGAATATCGTCTGCCGTGTAGATCATATAATCTGGATTATCAATATATTTTTCATATCCATCGCATTCCTCGGCACTGGTTACAAAGATGTAGTTTTGATTGAGCCATTCGACTTCATCGGAGAGAGGCGTGCCTACAACTTTATTATAAAGCATCATAAATGCCATCAGTGCATCTGGACTTTGCCCTCCCACAGCAACGCCCAAAATTTCATTTTCAAATGCTTCTTTCATATTTTCAAACACATCGAAGCAGGCCATTTGCACGCTGCCGCCTGAGGTCATAGTGGACATCTTTTGAACCATTGCTTCACCGGAACCCATTGCACCGGATGCTGCAAAAATGACATCCAGCCCGTCAGAGGGAACGTAAACATTGATGAAGTTTTCAATAGCTGTTAGCTGGGCATTTAGATCGGGGTTTTCCGGGACAGTATATTCCGCTACTTTTTCTATTCCCGTATTCTCCATCCCACGGTCAAACCCTTCATTTCTTACTCGCAATGCACTGCCGGGCCCTAAATAGACGCAAGCGGCCTTAGTCTTATCTTTTTCTGCCATGATTTCTACCATGCGCTCTGAAGCTACGGAATCGTCCTCGAAACATCCTCCGACAAAGTACTCACAGCTTGTCACATACTCTCTAATATTTTCGTCCAAAATATCGCGAAAACAGTTGACGTAGTAAACCTGATTCTCCTCGCAACGCTGCATAATTTTTTGTGTGACGGTTTCAGTGAGAGGAATCGCCATAATACCATCGACGCCCGCGCTAATCAGATTTTCAGCTGCGGCAATCTGTGCATTGGGATCTACATCACCCAAATCCCAAATAATTTCTACTCCTAAGGCCTCTGCTGCATGGTTAATTGTCGCATAAACTGCTGCTCCCAACGCATCTTCTTTGCCATAAAAGATAACGCCAATCTTTTTTCCCTCGGTGTCAGCGCCAGGCGCACCGACCCTATTTCACTACCAGATGGCGCTACAGATGTACTGGCCGATTGGCATCCTGACAGCACACCCAAAGCCATAACTACCGCCAACAAGATGACAACAGTTTTTTCATAAATTTTCCTCCTAGTAAAAATATTGAGAATGCAATCTCTGTTGTTAAAAAAATATTGCATCAACGCTCAGTTAAAAACAATAGATAGAATTTCTGAATTGATAGATTATAGACAAAATTGGGCTTTTGTCTACTAAGGAAGGACGTACTTATCGGCTTGAGAAACAAAAGATTTTATGCTAAACTTATTTCAATATTTAACCCAATTAGCACAGCACGAACGGATAACAGAAATGAATGAAGATAAAAAGACTAGGAAGGAATAGAGGTGTAGAAAATGGCGCTCAAAAAAAACACGAAAGATTTGCTAATGGATGCGTTAGTCCAGATTTTGCAGCAGCGCGAGTTCTCTAAAGTGCGTGTTCGTGAAATTTTGGAAGTGAGCGGCGTGAGCCGACAGTCTTTTTATACGCACTTTCGGGACAAATATCATGTGTTGTCTTCAGTCCTTCAGCGTGATCTGTTTCAAGGCTATGAACAGGTGGGACGAGGAATCTCGTGGAGAGATTGGCTCATTGCAAAATATGAATCGACAAGAGAAAACTTAAATTACTATAGAAAAATCTATCGGCAACCAGAGATAAAGTCTGCGTTAGAGGAAATGTTTCTGGAGCAAGCCGTCAAAGTGGTTCAAACTCGTTATCCAATAGAGGATAAAGCTTTATTTACCTTGAGACTGTTTGCTGAATCTTGCTATAAGCTTTCAAACGAATGGCTATTTTATCACTCAGATGAAAGCCCGACAAAATGGGCCATTTTTGCATTAAACCACATTTTACCAGAATGGCAGGCATTACTGACCTCCCCGGATTTTTTGCTGTAACAGATGCAACAAGAAAGTCTTTACGGAATTGAGCAACGGCGGAGCATAGCTGCTCCGTTTTTTGATACAATTTTTATGGAACCTAAAACAGACAGTTTTTGTAGATTGTATGATATCGGACAGAATAGCCCACTTGTGAATTGCCTTCATCCATGCTGGTAAAGTACATTAAACTCAGGGTTGAACAACCAAACCAATATTTGCAGATAAAAGGAGAAAAAATTTATGGCAGAGAAGGCAAAACGTTTAGTATTAATGGGAAAAGGTGGCCCCTGGGAATTACAGGAATTTGATATTCCGCATCCTGGTCCAAATCAGCTTCTGGTTAAAGTGGGGGCGTCCACCATCTGTAATCAGACAGATTTAAATACCATTAAAGCATTGCATCCACCTCACGACCATCAAAAGCTGGATATGTTGCCCCATCATTTTCGTATATGGGATAACAGACTGGAAGGAGATCCTCTCGCCAAATACTATAGGCCCTATCCCTTCGAGCCCTATCCGACGATGATGGGACACGAGGGCATGGGTACCGTCGTAGAAATTGGACCGACAGACGCGACATCCCCTACCTTGGGCGTTACGCCAGATATGTATACAAATGTGAATAATCCGGGATTTGTTGGACAGCGCTTTGACGAATTTAAGGTTGGGGACAGAGTTACCTGCATGGGAGCGAACGGAAGTTTTGGCGAATATGTTTTAGTGCCGCGCCATGACGCGGCGAAGCTTCCCGACGATGTTAGCGACGAGGTTGGCGCTTATACCGAGATGGTCAACTTTACAAACCTTATGCCACGCGAATTAATTCGCTATGGCGATACAGTGGTCATCCTGGCTCAAGGCACTGTCGGCCTCCTCTGCACCCTGTTTGCTCGTAAACTCTATAGTGCAGGAACGATTATTACAACTGATCCTCAGCCATTTAAACGGGAAATGTCTTTGAAAATGGGAGCGGATTATGCCGTCGACCCGACGACCACAAATATTGTGGATTTCGTTATGGATATTACCCATGGCATAGGCGCAGACGTTGTACTGGAGTGCATGGGAATTCCGGAGGCAATCAGTGTCATTCCATATATTGCGAGAATGGGAGCTATGGTTGGGCAGATAGGTGCTGGCTGCAACCCTGTTACTGTGGACTGGTCCTATATTCACTTCAGAGGGCTAACCGTGCTAAGCGTCATTAGTCTATATAATCGGTACGGTATTGGCGCATCGAATCAGATGGCTGCCAGTGTACTCAACGACCCCAGAGTTAAGAATGAACTGGAGATGCTGGTGACGCATCGAATTCCCCTGACTGTAGAAGCAGCTGTAGACATCTTTAAAAAGATAGAAAAAGGAGATGAAGTCATTAAAGCAGCATTCATCCCTGATATGAAATAACCGATAACTTTCTTTCCTCCTGCCTCCGTTCACGATTCGCGTTTCGCGTCAGAACGGAGGTTTGGATTATTTAGAGCATTCTTAAAAATGATTCAGGAGATAATCATGAAAAGCATACAATCAGTTACACGCGCGACGAATATTGTTTATACCTTTAGTCAATTTTCATATTGGCTTGTCCATTGTGCTGTTGCCGGTACCTTTGCCCAAGTATTTTTGGAATATCGCGGCCTGACTAATTCACAAATTGGTTTAGCGCTTTCTCTATCTGCTGCTTTGGCAATAGGAATTCAGACGTTTTTTTCTGACCTGTGTGATAAACATCCCCACATTCCTTTGAAAGGGATTGTTGCTGTAGTTTTTGCTGTAACTGCGGCACTGGCTGCAATCATGAATTGGTTGCCATGTTCGGTGATCATTGTTATGGTTTGTTATTCAAGTATGGCGGCTTGCAGCTCAGCACAAAATGGTTTTTTAAATGCTTTGCCGATGCAGCTGTCTAATTTAGGCCTAACGGTGAATTATGGAATTCCACGGGGACTGGGTTCGCTGGGATTCGCTCTGTTTTCATTACTGTTAGGAAATATTTTAGAAGAATATTCACCAGATATTTTACTTCCTGTGACCCTTGGCCTTTGTATTGTTGCAGCAGCCTGTGTCCTGTTAATGCCCAGGCCGTCTGCGATTGCAAAAAAACATCATTTGACTTTTACTGCACAAACAGCTCCAAAGACTTCATTGGCCACTATGCTGAAGGGAAACCCCACTTTTTGTCTGTTTTTGATTGCCACAACATTGATTATGGTCGGCCAATCTATTTCCATGTCTTATTTAAATCCATGTGTGGAAGCTGTTGGCGGCAGTACATCAGATACTGGCACTTTAGCTATGGTGCAATCGATCTCAGAACTACCTTGCATGTTTTTATCTGCTTTTCTATTGAAACGATTTACTAGTAATAAGCTGGTTCTATTTTCGGCATTTGGCTTTATGATGAAAATTCTTTTGCTCACTATAGCGCCATCTGTGGGCTTTATGTATGCCAGTGTAGCGCTAGGATGCATTGGGATGGGCCTCTTTGCTTTTTCATCAGTCTATTTTGTCAATAGTATTGTTCGTAGCTCAGAAACGGTTCGTGCCCAAGCATTGGTAACGGCTTGCATGATGGGGGCTTAGCAACAATTATAGGGGGATTATTGGGAGGTATCATGCTAGATGCCTTTGGAACAAAAATTTTGCTTGTTCTTACAACCATTTTGACGGCTATGGGATTGATATGTATGGGAAAAGTAAACCATCTTTATCAAAAATATTTCAAACAAAAATAGCTAATTCACATGTTTTTATTGCTTTAAAATATGAAAAGGAAATTTATAGAAAGGATTAAATGTTATAACAAGGGGATGACTGGCAGGAGGATGCTAAATCGGCCGTTTGAGATAAATCATGTCCCGCAGTAAGACGCCCCCTTCTATAATGGGGTGGTCGTAATGCTGGGTAAAAAAGTTGGGAATGCGATGGGAAAAAACGAAGCCGCATTTTTCGTAAAAGAGAAGGGTAGCGGGGCTTTCGCCCGTGCCGACCAGGAGCCATTGGCACGTATCGCCATAGTAGCTGGCCGCATGGGAAAGAAGAGCCCTGCCTAAGCCCCTCTTCCGGAAGGGCTCATAAACCGCTAGATTTTTGATTTCGCAGACGCCGTCGCCTAGCGGTAGGGCTGCATAAAGAGCCTGGGCCGTTTTCCGCTCAAAGAGAACGAACAGGTCAGAAATATCAATATATTTCGCTATCATTTCCTCCTGTTCGTCTCCAATCAGGAGCAGGTCAAGGAAATCATATTTATTTTTTTCTATTTTTATAATTTCCATTGAATTTTTTATATGGAAAAGGCCTATTGGCCTTTTTTCTGCATGGTCTTTTCAATGGCATTGACAATATTTTCATAGCCGGTGCACCGGCAGAAATTCCCCGCAATGCCCCGCTTGATTTCCTCCCGGGTAAGCGCGCGGCCACTTTCCAGCAGAACCGTGCCGGACATGATGAAGCCTGGCGTGCAAAAGCCGCATTGCACAGCGCCTTCGTCAATAAAGGCCTGCTGAAGGGGCGTAATGCCGCCATCGCCAGTTTCCAGGCCTTCTAAGGTCCGAATGTGCTTTCCGTTGGCCCAGATGGCCAGGTAAATGCAGGCATTGAAGTTTTCGCCGTCTATAATGACGGTGCAGGCGCCACATTCTCCTACCTGGCACCCCTCCTTGACGCTATGCAGACGAAAATCGCCCCGCAGCATATCGGTAAGAGAGGCGCGTGGGTCGACATAGGCCTCCACAGGCCTATCGTTAATCGTGCATTTTACGAGAACCTTTTCCATTACAATTCACCTCCTGCCGCTTGAACGGATGCGACAAAAGCCCGCTTGACCAATTCTCTCGCGATATGGGTGCGGAATTCCTTGGAAGCCCGCCACGAGGTTCTGGGCATGATTTCCCTTTCGATGCCCGCTTGCAGCTGCTCAATGAGCGCCGGCTGAACCAGGGCGCCACAGGCAGCCTGCTCTGTCTCCAAGCAGCGCATGGGAGTGGCGGAGGCAACGCCGTAGGCAATGCGCAGACGGCTAATATGCCGCAAATCCTCAGTCAGGCGAACGTTGACAGAGCAACCCAGGGTCGCGATATCCATGGCGCTGCGCATGGCGTATTTGAGATAAGCACCAAAGCAGTTTTCGTAGCTTTCTTTGGGGATGACGATGCAGGTCAACAGCTCGGCAGGGGCCAGAGCAACCTTCCCAGGCCCCTGATAAAAATCGTGGATAGAGATACGGCGCAGCCCGTTGGTCCCGGTGATTTCCAGCTCTGCATCCAACGCCTTCAGGGTCGAGGCGCTATCTGCGCTTGTGACGCCGTTGCAGATATTGCCGCCAATAGTTCCGATGTTGCGGATTTGGGGGCCGCCTACCATGCCAACAGCGTTGGCCAGAACGGGAATATGAGCCTGGATAATCGGATTTCGCTCCACATGGGAAAAGCTGGTGAGGGGAAGGATACGGATGCTGCCATCCTCTGCAAGAGAGATACCGCGGAGGCAGTCCAGCTCGTAAATGCTAACCAGCTCTGCACCGGCCAGCCGGCCCTCTCGTATTTTGATGAGAATGTCGCTGCCACCGGCAAGAACCAGGCTGCCAGCGTGCTCTGCAAGCAGCTGAATGGCTTCCGCCACAGTGGATGGCCGGTAAATTGCTTTAAAATCGTACATCGTATGCCCTCCTTACTTAAGCAGCCCATGGGCCTTAAAAAGCGGAATCAGCCGCTGGGGCGTCATGGGGATAGAATCCACGGCAACGCCTGTAGCGTGAAACACGGCGTTACGGATGGCGGGAGCCACGGGAATGGCTGGCGGCTCGCCGAGGGCCTTGTTGCCAAAGGGAGCCGAGGGGTCGTTGAGCTCAACGAATTCGGCGCGCAGCTCTGGCGTGTCCTCCGCCGTCATCAGCTTATAGTCTAGCAGGTTGTTATTGAGGGGCCTGCCGGTTTTTTCGTCAAACAGCAGCTGCTCATAGAGGGCGTAGCCGATGCCCATGCTCATACCGCCATGAACCTGCATTTCCGCCAGCTTGGGGTTGATGAGAATGCCGCAGTCATGGACGTTAATGAGGTGCAGGATTTTGACCTTGCCCAGGGGGATATCCACCTCTACCTCGGCAAAGCAGGCGCCCAGAGAGAAGGTGTTGTCCTTGCAATGATGGGTGCATTCTGCCGTCAGATGGACGGATTTATCCAGACTGTAGTAAGCCTCCATGGCCAGTTCCTCCAAAGGCAGCAGGGAGAGGCCGGAGGACTTTTCGACGACCTGGCCTTCTTTCAAATCCAGCTCTGCGGCAGGACGGTGCAGAAGATATTCGGCATATTCCAAAATCCGCTGCCGCAGCAAAAGGCCCGTGTCCTTCACGGCAGCGCCGGAAACATAAGTCTGACGGGAAGCATAGGCGCCTGTGTCAAACGGAGCCACATCAGTATCCTGAGAGGAGATGATATGGACGTTTTCAAAGGCAACGCCTACTGCGTCTGCCGCCATCTGAGAAAAGACGGTGTCTGCCCCCTGGCCAATCTCCGTTGCGCCCATCATCAGCTGGATGGAGCCATCCTGATTCAGGGTCATGCGGCAGGAGGCCGTCTCCAGAGAGATGGGATATACGCCAGTTTTATAGGAAAACAGCGCCATGCCAACGCCGCGGCGTACCTCTCCCGACTGGTTGGCATAGGCTGCGCGCTTGGCGTCCCAGCCAATAAACTCCTTGCCCTTGCGGATGCACTCCTCCAGGCCGTTGGTATAGTTCGCAATGCCAGTGAGGGGGTCCACATAGCCCTCCTGCATCATATTTTTCCGGCGCAGCTCAATGGGGTCCATGCCAATGGCGTGGGCGACGTCGTCCATATGCGCCTCCATGGCAAAGATGATTTGCGGAATCCCATAGCCACGCATCGCGCCTCCAGTCGGCAGATTGGTAAAGACAGTGCTCACCTGAGATTTGACGCCGCCCTCGTCTCGATAGAGATGGCGGAAGGTATTAGACGAATTGGCGATAATCGCATGGCCGTGGGAGGCGTACGCCCCCTGGTTGGAATATCCCTCCAAGCTGCGCGCCACCAGTGTGCCATCCTGGCGGACGTAGGTGTGAATAGTGAAATCCGCAGCATGGCGCACCCGCGTATTGGCGAAGGTCTCCTCTCGGGTGGTCTCCACCTTGACGGGGCGCCCCCCAAGGCGCGAGGTGAGGAACGCGGCCAAGGGCTCGTATAGAACCTCCTGCTTGTTGCCAAAGCCTCCGCCAATATAGGGCTTGATGACGCGGACTCGGCCCCAGGGGATGCCGAGGGCCTGACCGACCACCCGGCGGACAATATGAGGAATCTGAGTAGAGGAAATGACGACAATCCGGCCTTGCTCCATATAGGCGATGGAAATAGCATTTTCAATATGACAGTGCTGCACGGTGGGGAGATGATAGGTACCCGTCACATGAACCAGCCCATCTTCCTGAATAGCGGCGTCAAAGTCTCCCAAGGCGTAGGAAGTGGAGGCGAGGACATTCCCCTTGTATTTTTCATGGAGCAGGGGAGCCCCCTCTGCCATAGCAGCCGGAACGGAAAGCAGGGGGGGAAGCTCTTCATACTCCACCCGGATTGCCTTCAGGGCATGCTTGGCAGTAATTTCGTCCCGCGCCACGACGACGGCAATATCGTCGCCATAAAAGCGGACATGTTGGGCGAGGAGATGCCGGTCTGCAACGTCCTGATGGGCGGGCTCCACAGACCATGGATGCCCTGCCGTGGGGAAGGGAATATCGGGAACGTCAAAGCAGGTGAAAACGCCCTCCACTCCATCCATTGCCTCGGCGGCAGAGGTATCCATACTTTTGACCATGCCGTGGGCGATGCTGCTATGGAGAACCTTTGCCACCAGCATGTTATTTTCAAAAAAATCTCCCGTATACTTGGCCCTGCCCGTCACCTTATCAAAGGCGTCCACACGGTTTTTGCTCTGGCCTACGTTCATTGATGGCTCACTTCCTTTCGCCAACTCACAATATTTTTTTCGTAATTCTTATTTTATTAGTATACCAGCAAAGGGCGGCAAGCTCAATACCTTTCAAATTTTTGCAAAAAAGTGCTCTGCCATTTGCTTCCTCGAGGGGCAAATGCTATAATAGGCATGGAAAAGCGAAGCAAGCGCCACGCTGGGCGCGCGGCTTTTTTCCGATTGGATTCCTTTGGGAGGTAGAATATGAAAACGCTGATTAAAAATGGAACCGTTGTGTCTGCAAGCGGGTCGGTAAAGGCAGACGTGTTGATTGACAACGGAATCATAGAGCGGGTGGATGCGGATTTGCAGGCAGAGGAGGCCCAGGTGGTAGATGCCACAGGGAAGATGATTTTCCCTGGGTTTATTGATACGCACACCCATTTGCAGCTGAACAATGGCGTAACAGACACGGTGGACAACTTCGAAACCGGCACGAGGGCGGCCATTGCCGGAGGGACCACGACGGTTTTGGACATGGCGACGCAGAACAGAGGCGAGAGCCTTTGCCAGGCATTGGACAACTGGCACGCCATGGCGAATGGCCGGGCCTACTGCGACTATGGGTTTCATATGTCCATTACAGATTGGAACGAGCAGGTCAGGCAGGAAATTCCCATCATGACCGAGCGGGGTATTACCTCCTATAAGGTCTATATGGCCTATGACAATCTGCGGATTTCAGACGGGGATATTTACGATATCATTAAAGAGGTGGGCCTGCAGGATGGCATTGTTGGCTGTCACTGTGAAAATGGGGACATGATTCAAAAATTGACCCAGGAGCTGCTCAGCGACGGCATGACGGGGACGGCAGCCCATCCAAAGGCGCATCCGCCAGAAATCGAGGCGGAGGCGGTGGACCGGTTCCTCATGCTGGGCAGGTTTGCAGGCTATCCCGTCTATATCGTCCACACCAGCGGCGCTATGGCGCTGGAGCGGATTCGAGAGGCGAGAGCCCGTGGACAGATTGTATATGTAGAATCCTGCCCGCAGTATTTGATGCTGGATGAATCCATGTTTTCGCTGCCGGATTTTGAAGGGGCGAAATACGTCATGTCGCCGCCGCCGCGGAATATGGCCGATGCGGAGGAGATGTGGAAGGCCTATGGCTCCAGAGAAATCGACTTTTTGGGGACAGACCATTGCGCCTTCAGCTTTCGCGGCATGAAGGAGCTGGGGCGGCAGGATTTTTCCAAAATCCCAAACGGCATTCCCGGCGTACAGGAGCGGCCGCTCCTGATTTATTCCACGGCAGTCGCTACAGGGAAAATCAGCGTGTTTGATATGGTGGCAACCTTGTCGGAAAATCCGGCAAAGCTGTTTGGCATGTACCCCAAAAAGGGAGCTATTTTAGAGGGCTCGGATGCAGACCTGGTTCTTTGGGATACGGACTATAGAGGTGTTTTGACGGCAAACGACATGAAGAGCGCCTGCGACTATACGCCCTATGAGGGAACCAAGCTGGTGGGGCGGCCCTACCAGGTCTATCTCCGCGGGGAAAAGGTTGTGGAAAACGGAGAAATAATAGGAGAGAAGCAGGGAAGATATGTGGCGAGAGGCGGCTGCATGT
Organism: Christensenellaceae bacterium; assembly: GCA_048355355.1. Taxonomy (GTDB): domain Bacteria; phylum Bacillota; class Clostridia; order Christensenellales; family Christensenellaceae; genus DBGCIZ01. Next base: position 10,673 of record DBGCIZ010000175.1, read on the forward strand.
GGTACAGATAGGTTGCATTTTGCTGGCAGCCGGTGTTTCAACCCGGTTTGGGCCGCCGGATAAGCTGACGGTGGGACAGTATCCCCTGGCGGAGCGGGCCATGGATAGTGCGCTGGCCGCAGGTTTTTGCGAATACGGCGTAGTGGTCTCCCGGCAGGAGACGGCGCTGATGGCAGCGCGCAGGAAGATGCCGTGGGTGATAAATCCTGCGCCACAGAGGGGAATTTATTCCTCCGTGGCGTTGGGGGCGGGGATGGCAAGAAATGCAGAGGCATATCTTTTTGCGGTGGCAGACCAGCCCAGAATGAGCGCAGATATCCTAAGAGCCATGAAGGCGGCATACGAAAGGGGAACAATCCTGCGGGCAGCTTGCGGAGAGAAACGGGGCAATCCGGTTATTTTCCCCAGGGAGCTGCTGCCGGAGCTTATGCAGCTCAGACCAGGGGAATCCGGCAGGACGGTAGCAAAAAGGTATGCCAGCCTGATTCGAAATTTTGAGACGGGAGACGAGCAAGCCTTGGAGGATGCGGATACGCCGGAGGCCTTGTTCCGGTTGCTGGAGGTGCGGCGATTTGTAATCCGCGGAAGAAGTAGATTTGCCGCGGCGGCACTTGCTGGCGCGGAACCAGAGGAAGAACGGCAGGATGCGCTGCTGTTTGGCCAAAAGGAAGGAAAGGAATTTGTTTTCGATACAGAGCGGCAGGAGGTAGCAGACTGCGCGTTTTTATTGAAAAAATTTTTGCAGCTTGGGTTGTGAGGAAAAGAAAAAAGGCAGGAGGCTGAGCGCCGTTCCTGCCTTTTTTGATTGCCTTTACTCCTCTTCCTCTTCGGGATGGATAGCCTGAGGCATACTCCAGGCATTGTGGTCCGTATGAAGTAGAGTATGGGACTTATGGGAGAGGGGCTCGCCCAGATAGTCCGCATAAAGCTGCTTGATAGAGGGATTCTCGTGAGAGAAGCGCAGCTCCATGCTGGAGTCGATATTGCGCAGCCGTTCTCCGCGCTTGGCGGCCAACTCCTGTCCCTCGTGAATAGGCTGCCCGCCGCCGCCTGCACAGCCGCCGGGGCACGCCATGACCTCGACAAAGTCGTATTGCACCTTGCCGGCCCGAATTGCCTCTACGATTTTTCTCGTGTTGCCAAGCCCGCTGACGATAGCAATGCGAATTTCTTCTCCCTTCAAATTCACAGTCGCCTCACGCCAGCCCTCCATGCCGCGGATATTCTGGAACAAATCCGGATCGGGATTTTCTCCCATAACCAGCGCATAGGCTGTTCTCAGCGCGGCCTCCATCACGCCGCCGGTGGTGCCAAAGATAGCGCCTGCTCCAGAGCCGATGCCAAGAGGGTCGTCCAGCTCTTCAGGCTCCAAGGCAGCGGGGTCAATGTGCTCCGCACGGGTCATCCGCTCCAGCTCCCGGGTGGTCAGAACCAAATCAACGTCCGGGTCACCGCATGCGTCGTTCATGACGGGAATAGCACACTCGTGCTTTTTCGCCACACAGGGCATGATAGAGACGCAGTAGATTTTCTTGGGATCAACGCCGATGAGCTGAGCAAAATAGCTTTTGGCGATGGCACCAAACATCTGCTGCGGCGATTTTGCCGTAGAGAGGTTGTCCGTCATGTCCGGATATTGGGACTTCAGGAAGCGCACCCATCCTGGGC
>DBGCIZ010000176.1:0-1721 GCA_048355355.1 Christensenellaceae bacterium
TGCTCGGCGTGGTTCAGGGAAGGTTTGCCGATATTAAGAAGGATTCATGCGCGGCCGACAGTGCACAGCATAAGAGCTTGGGATGATAAAGGAGAAAAAAATTGGCGCTTACTCCAATGATGCAGCAGTATTTTCAAATTAAAGAGCAGTATAAGGATTGCATTTTGTTCTACCGTCTGGGGGACTTTTACGAAATGTTTTTCGACGATGCTCTTCTGGCCTCCAAAGAGCTGGAGATTACCCTGACCGGGCGGGACTGCGGACTGGCCGAGCGCGCCCCTATGTGCGGCGTGCCCTTTCATGCCGCAGATACCTACATTGCCAGGTTGGTAGAGAAGGGCTATAAGGTGGCTATCTGCGAGCAGCTGCAGGACCCAAGCCAGGCCAAGGGAATTGTGGAGCGGGGGATTATCCGCATCGTCACGCCGGGCACAGTTAGCGATAATGCCATGCTGGGCGAAAAGGAAAATAACTATATCCTCTCCATCTGCGCAGGGGAGGGCAGCGCCTATGGGGTCGCCTATGCGGACGTATCTACCGGCGCATTTTTTGCTGAGGAGGCAGAGGATAAAGGCAGCCTCACCGCCTTGATGAACCGGCTTGGCGCCAAGGAGGCCGTCTGCTGCGAGGATGATAAGGAGCTGGCCGGCTTTTTAAAGCTCTCCGGCAGCATTTTAATCAACCGTTATCCCGCCTGGGCATTTGAGGCAGAGACCGCCGCGAAAATACTCAAGGAGCATTTCGCAGTGGCTGATTTATCCGTCTTTGGCCTGGCGGAGGACAATAAGGCGCTGGTAGGCGCATGCGGCGCGCTGATGCAATATTTGACTGAGACGCAAAAAAATACCCTGGGGCATATCTCTTCCCTGAAGGTGGTCAGCTCCTCCAGCTATATGACCATCGATAAATTTACCCATCGCAACCTGGAGCTGACGGAAACCATGCGGGATAAGTCCAAAAAAGGCTCCCTGCTCTGGCTGCTGGACAAGACTAAAACCGCAATGGGCGGACGCCTCATCAAAACTTATATTGAGCGGCCTCTTCTGAACAAGCGGGAGATTACGGATCGCCTGAATGCCGTGGACGAACTGAAGAGCAACTATGTCCTGCGCAGTGCTCTGCGGCAGGCTCTGGGGAATGTCTACGATATTGAGCGGCTCTTGACCAAAATTTCCTATCAGACGTTGGACGGCAGGCATGCCCTCTCGATTCTCCAATCTCTGGAGCAGTTCCCCGAAATTAAGGAGTTGCTGGAGGGCTGCAAATCCGGGCTGCTGAAGCGGCTGGGCAATCAGCTGGACCCGCTGGAGGGATTGAAAAAGCTGTTAAGCTCCGCCATTATCGAAAATCCTCCCATTGGGATTACAGATGGCGGCATTATTAAGGAAGGGTTTCATCACGAAGTAGACCGGCTGCGCACCGCCGCCAACGACGGCGCCACCTGGCTGAAGGCCCTGGAGGAACGGGAGCGGGAATCGACGGGCATTAAAAATCTCAAGGTGGGCTATAATAAAGTCTTTGGCTACTATATCGAGGTGACTAAGTCTAATCTGGGGCAGGTTCCCTATCACTATACACGACGGCAGACCCTGGCGGGCTGCGAGCGCTTTATTACCAAGGAATTAAAGGATTTAGAGGACACCATCCTCTCCGCCAAGGACAGGCTGGCCAAGCTGGAATACGAGCTTTTCTGCACCATACGGGCCAAAATTTCGGATCAC
>DBGCIZ010000177.1:0-8899 GCA_048355355.1 Christensenellaceae bacterium
GGCGGACATCCTGCAGCCGGGCGGCGGTAAACAGGATGGCATAGCTGGAGCGGCCGGAGACCGCGACAAAATCAGTTGGGGAGCAGAGACGAAGCAACAGGCTGCGCAGCCGCTCCATGAGCCGGTCGTGGTCCTCGGCGTCGTGGCGGCCCAGGGAGACAGAGGCGAGAAAATTGCCGCGGCCGGCCTGGAGAGGCTTTTGCCGCAGAGCGGATAGCAACACGCTTTTAAAAGCCGTCAGCTCCAGAAAGACGGCGCTGCTGGGGGCAGGGCGCTGAAGCAGATGGAGCTCAAAGGCGTGGACGCTGTCCCGAAAATTCCGCAGAAGCGGGCGGGCTTGGCGCAGCGCCGCCTTCAGCTGCTCCCGCTTGGCAGGGTCCGTCTCAGAAAAAGCGATGCGAAACAGGGCGCTATAAAATTCACTTAATTCGTCGAACTTTTTCAGCTGGTGGAGGGCGTCCATATAATAATAGCAGAGGTCAAAGGGAAGGCTTTTCTGGCGGTAAAGCCGGCCGCAAATGCTGCAAAGGGTCTCGTAGTCGTAGCGGAAATAGAGATTTTTGCAAACCGTAGAGGCGCAATAGCAGTATTTCTGAAACAGGGTTTCCCGGTAGGAATTCACCCAGGCGTTGCCCTCAATCCCCTCCAGAAATTGCCCGGCGCTGGCCAGCTGAATGGCCTGATAGGCGCTTTTATAGCAAAGAGTCGCGTCGGAGGAGGGATCCACGGTGATTTCATATAAAATGTTGAACCGGAGCACGTCCACCCGACAGGGAATCTCGGGATTCCAATAGTATTCCCCCTGGCTAAAGCAGATACATTCCGAATCCGGAGTCGGCAAAAATTTGGAAAGCTCCAGCCTGGCGCGGTATACCAGATTGCGAAGGGCGCCCACTGGGTTGAGGCTCTTGTCGTTTTCCCAGAGTACGGCAATGAGCTCCTCCTTGCTGACGTGCCGCTCCTGGGCCAGCAGAAGGTAGGCGATGAGCAGATGCAGCTGAGAAGCCTCCTTAGCGCCTTTTTTCGGGTATGTCAAAGAATCGCTCGAGATGGAAAAGGTTCCAAACAGCTGTGCGTTGAGACTTTTCAAGGACATCACCTCATTTAAACAATCTGGTTTCACCTGTGCCACTAAAAAACCTATATATGGAATTTTAGCCCACCCCGGCGATAAAGTACATAGGGAATCCTGCAAAATGTACGCGAAATATGACGAATAAAATCGAAACTATAAAATTTTAACAAATTATCGTAGAAAATTGTTGTGCGGGAAAAACAGCATGCCGGGCAACCAGCAGGGCACAAAAAGGCGGAGGCATGTAAACCTCCGCCCGTTTGGGAAATGGGATGTTATTCCGCCTGCAATATCTTCATAAACTCCTCGCCAGTGATGGTCTCCTTTTCGTAGAGGTATTTGGCCAGCTGGTGCAGCTTGTCCAAATTGTCCCGAAGGAGGCCAAGGGCCTTGTCGTGCTGCTGGCGCACCAGGGAGACCACGTATTGGTCAATCTGAGCAGCCGTAGCGGGGGAGCAGGCCAGAGACGTATCTCCGCCTAGGTAGGGGTCGTTGACCGTCTCCAGGGCGACCATGCCAAACTCGTCGTTCATGCCGAACCGGGTCACCATGGCGCGGGCCAGCTTGGTGGCCTGCTCAATATCGTTAGAAGCGCCGGTGGTGAAGGAATCGAAAATCAGCTCCTCTGCGGCGCGGCCGCCAGTGTAGGTGGCGATTTTGTTTTCCAGCTGGACCTTGGTCATCAGGTTTTGCTCCTCCTGGTCTACCTGCATGGTGTAGCCCAGAGCGCCGGAGGTGCGGGGCACGATGGTGATTTTGGTCACAGGCGCGGAGTGACTTTGCAGGGCAGCCACCAGGGCGTGGCCTGTTTCATGGTAAGCCACAATCATCTTTTCCTGGTCGGAAAGGACCTTGTTTTTCTTCTGATATCCGGCAATGACAATCTCCACGCTTTCTTCCAAGTCAGACTGACTGACTGCATCCCGGCCGCAGCGCACCGCCCGCAGGGCAGCTTCGTTAATCATGTTGGCAAGCTCCGCGCCGGAGGCGCCAGAGGTAGCCCGGGCGATGGCCCTCAGGTCCACATCCCGGCCCAGCTTGACCTTCTTGGCGTGAACGGCGAGGATGGCCTCGCGTCCGGCCAAATCCGGCAGCTCTACGGGGATGTGCCGGTCAAACCGGCCCGGCCGCAGCAGCGCAGGGTCCAGGGTTTCCGGCCGGTTGGTAGCCGCCAGAATGACCACGCCCTTGCCGGCGTCAAAGCCGTCCATCTCGGTTAAGAGCTGGTTCAGGGTCTGCTCCCGCTCGTCGTTGCCGCCGACGGCGCGACTATCCCTCTTTTTGCCGATGGTGTCGATTTCGTCGATAAATACGATGCAGGGCGCTTTTTCGTTGGCCTGCTTAAACAAATCGCGAACCTTGGCAGCGCCCATGCCCACGAACATCTCCACAAACTCCGAGCCGGAGATGGAGAAGAAGGGCACGTTGGCCTCGCCGGCTACGGCCTTGGCCAGCATGGTCTTGCCCGTTCCCGGAGGGCCTACCAGCAGAGCACCTTTGGGCAGGCGGGCGCCGATGGCCTTGTATTTTTCCGGGGCGTGGAGGAAGTCCACAATCTCGCGAAGGGCCTCCTTGGCCTCTTCTTCACCGGCAACGTCGGAAAACTTGATGCCAGAGGTAGAGGACACGTAAATCTTGGCGTTAGATTTGCCAAACTGCATAGAGGGGATGCCACCCTCGCCGCCCAGGCCGCTGCGCTTCACCATGCGCTTCACCAGGAACTGCCCCAGCAGATAGAACACTACAATGGGCAGCAGCCAGTAGAGCAGGAAGGAGAGCAGGGGAGACATCTCCCGCTGGACCACCTGGCCAAAGGTGCAGCCGGCGGCGTGGAGCCGGTCTACCAGCTCGGGGTCGTTAAAGACGGCAGTCTGGTAATAGACGGTGCTCTCCCCCTCGCCGGTGGTGAAATAGATGTAGTCGTTTTCTACCTGGACAGTGTTAATCTCCCGCTGGTCAATCATGTTCAAAAAGGTGCCGTAATCCACCTGCTGAATGTTTGCCGACGAGATGGAGGGAATCACCAGCATGTTCAGCAAAAGCAGCAGCAGAAAGGCGGCGATATAGAAAATCCAGACGGGCCGATTGGGACGTTTGATTTCTTTCATGGACATTGAGTAGACTCCTTTATAAAATTTGCTTCCCGTCAGACAGCCCGGAAGCTAGGGCCGTTTTTTGGCATCGTAGACCGTAAAGATGGCGACAATGAGATTTTGCAGGCCGTGAAGCGCCAGGGCCGCGCCCAGAAGGATAACCAGCGCTTTGCCGCTTCCGAAGGGGTGGAAGAGCAGCAGCGCACCCAGCACGCAGCAGAGCAGGGCGCTGACCAGAATCAGCCACCAGCTTTTCAGCCCAAACCCCCTTGCCTCCACTGCGGTCTGGATGGCAAAGATTGCGCCGGCCGAGATGTACACGCCCATGGCAAAGGGCAGGGCGGCCAGCAGGGCCAGAGGACGCAGCAAAAGGGCGATGCCAAAGAGCAGGGTCAGGATGCCAAGGGCCAGGTCAAATTGAAAGGCTAGGCGGTATAAATCGTTGGAAAAATACCCCACCAGCCTGAGAATGCCCAGAACCACCAGAATCCCGCCAAAAAGATAGGAGAGCAGGACGGCAGAAAGCTCTGGCCAAATCATGATGACCAGGCCAAGGGCAAGCATTGCGACAGAGATGAGGATATAGCCCACCTTTACTCTCTTGACCAGTTTCATTGCAGAAACCTCCTTAGCGTTTTCTTCCTTAACTGTATTTACTATACCGCAAAACGCGCCGGAAAAAACGGGACAAAAACGGCGCAGTGTGGCGATTTCTCACACTGCGCCGGATTTGACCGGATGCCCTTAGCCCTGAGAGGCATTTTGAAGGGCTAACAGCGCTGTGCCTCGCAGCATGGTGCAGAGGCGGTGGATGACTGGGGCGGGATCCCCCTCCATGCCGCGGCTAATCCAGTCCAGCATCATGCCGGTAGTGGCAGAGGCATAGAAGCGGGACAGAAGGGCAATATCCTCCTGAGTACAGGAAAGCTCGCTAGCCTTGTAGCGCAGATATTCCTGAAAGGCCGTTGCGCCTACCTGGCTCAGATACCGCTCAATCTGATGATGACTGGCGGAGTTATAAAGATGTAGGGCGGCCCTTTTGTTGGACAATAGGAACAGAAGAATGCTGCGAATGCGTTCCTCTGGGGCCATATCATGGGTAAAGGCAGAGGCGGCGCGTTGGATTTCCGCCAGAAACACTTCGTCCACCAGGGCGAAAATATCCTGAAAATAATAGTAGAAGGTTTTGCGGTTGACGCCGCAGTCCTCCACAATATCCTTCACGGTGATTTGGCTCAGGGGCTTCTCGTTAATGAGCCGTAAAAAGGAAGCCATAATCGCCTTTTTTGTATGTTGCGCCATAAAGCCCTCCCAGTCTGCTGAAGATAGGTTTATCTTACAGGATTTTGTGTTTTTTTGCAATCAGACCGGGAAGAAATGGATCAATTGGAAAAGCTGGGAGGAGTGGTTTCGGTCCGGCCAAAGTGGCCGTCGGGAGACGGACTAGACAGGTTAAAATAGAGCCGGGAATCCTCGGTCACGCCGAAATCCCGGTTGGAGCCAGTATCCTGCACCCGATTAAAAGCCTCGCGAAACAGGGCGTTATGAGCCTCTTCCCGGTTCAGGAGAAAATCGATGGTCTCCCGGACCTTTTGATCTGTAATCTGACGATAGAGATATTCATAGACAACCTTGGCCCGCTGCTCTGAGGCAATGTTGGAAAGTAGGTCTGCGCACAGGTCGCCAGTAACGGTGACATAATCTGCCGTCCAGGAATAGCCGGAGGCATTCATCAGCCCGGGATTTAAGCCCAAAAGCACATGGCTTTCAACAGCTCCTGCACCAATTGCTTTGTAATCGACATCATGTCCGTTGAGCAGGTTGATGGTAGTGGCAACCATTTCCATATGGCTCAGTTCTTCTGCAGCGATATCCATAAAAAGATCTTTGATAGCTGGATCTTTGATGCGAAAGCTTTGGGACATATATTGCATGGCCGCTTTGAGTTCTCCATTACCACCGCCCAGTTGTTCCTGTAGCAAGGCCGCATATTGGGGATTTGGACGTTCTACAGCTACAGGATGAAACAGTTCTTTTTTGTGTTCAAACATAAAAATACCTCCTGAAAAAATAAGATAGGGATATTCTTTGTAAAAAACTGCATGATTATTCTCAAAATTGCTGATATTATAGCAGAAGAGACAGATGCAGGCGTATGCCTGCAAGGGAGGTGGATATAGCATGAAAAACAGACTGGCCGGCGAGACGAGCCCCTATCTGCTTCAGCATGCGGACAATCCGGTTTTCTGGTACCCCTGGTGCGAGGAGGCCTTTCAAAGAGCGCGGGAGGAGGATAAGCCCATCTTTTTAAGCATTGGCTACAGCACCTGCCATTGGTGCCACGTGATGGCGCGGGAAAGCTTCGAGGATGAGGAGGTGGCCCGCATTCTGAACGAGGGCTTCATTTCCATTAAGGTAGATAGAGAGGAGCGGCCCGATATCGACAGCGTCTATATGGAGGTATGCCAGGCGTTTACCGGGGCTGGAGGCTGGCCCATGAGCATTTTCATGACGCCGGAGCAGCGGCCCTTTTACGCAGGGACCTACTTCCCCAAGCATCCCTCCAACATGGGCATTGGGTTTATCAGCCTGCTCAGGCTCATTGCAGAAAAGTGGCGGGATAACCGGGATGAGCTGCTGGGCACGGCGGACGAGGTGGTCCGCATGGTGAACGACGGCAGGGAAACCATGGAAAAGGCCTCCAGGCAGGTTGTGCAGACGGCGGTGGATAACTTTAGGGCTGCTTTTGACCGCCATTTCGGCGGCTTTGGGCGGGAGCCCAAATTTCCTACGCCTCATAACCTGATGTTTTTGCTGGATCAGTTTCGCCGGACGGGAGATCAGGAGCCGCTGGCCATGGCGGAGCAGACCCTGGTGGCCATGTATCGGGGCGGCCTGTTCGACCATATTGGCGGCGGCTTTGCCCGCTATTCCACAGACCGCTACTATCTGATTCCCCACTTTGAAAAGATGCTCTACGACAACGGGCTCCTGACCGGAACCTACGCCATGGCCTACGACGTGACGGGGAAGCCCATTTATCTGGACATTGCCCGGCGGACGGCTGATTTCGTCCTGCGGGAGATGACCAATGGGGCAGGGGGCTTTTACTCTGCCCTGGATGCAGATAGCGAGGGGGAGGAGGGGCGGTTTTACGCCTTTGCCTACGACGAGCTTCTTGCCCTGTTGGGGGAGGAGCGGGGCCATGCCTTTAACGAGCGCTTTGGCATCACCAAAAAGGGAAACTTTGGGGGGAAGAACGTCCCCAACCTGCTGCATGCCGACACCCTAGAGGTAGACGGCTTTGCGCCAGAGCTGGAAAAAATCTATCACTACCGGAGGGGCCGGGCCCGCCTCCATCGGGACGACAAGGTGCTCACCGCCTGGAATGCCTGGATGATTTGGGGCCTTTGCCGGCTTTACCAGGCCTCGGGAGAGGAGAAATACCTGGCGGCAGCCCGCCGGGCAGACCGGTTTTTGCAGGAGAATCTGGCGGAGGGAGAGGCCCTTTTTGTCAGCTGGCGGCGAGAGAAGCGGGGCGGCCCCGGCTTTTTAGACGACTATGCCTATTACTGCGGCGCTCTCCTGGCCCTTTATGACGCCACGCTGGAGGCAGACTATCTTGCCCGGGCGGAGGGCCTTTGCCGCGCAGCCATAGAGGAATTTGCCGACGACGAGGGCGGCTATTACATCAGCGGAAGGCATGGCGAGCAGCTGATTTCCCGCCCGAAGGAGACCTACGACGGCGCCATGCCCAGTGGAAACGCGGCCATGGCCATGAATCTGGCAAGGCTGGCCCACCTGACCGGCAGCCGGACGCTGCAAAAGGAGGCGCTGCGGCAGATGGACTTTCTCTACCCCATGGCAAAGGCGTACCCAATGGGGCATAGCTTTTATCTTTTGGCGCTGCTTCGGCTGGAACGGCCCAGAAGGAAACTGACCTGCGTTCTGGGAGAGGGCGGCATGGAGCAGCTTTTGCAGCAAAGCCGGATGGACTGGGATGTCACCCTATTGGAGCAGCCGGCGGAGGGGTATACCCGGCTGGAGGGGCAAACCACCTATTACCTCTGCGGAAGCGAAAGCTGCCTGCCGCCCTCGGTCAATCTGGAGGAGCTGTTGGAAAAAGCGGAATAAAGAAAAGAGGCAGGGCGCCTTACGCTCTGCCTCTCTCTCGCTTGTTTGATTAGTTGATTTCCAGCCTTCTGCCGCCGCTGGGCTTGGTCTGCTCCTTTTTGGGGAGAACCAGCTTCAGCACGCCGTTCTCGTAGGAAGCGGTGATGTGCTCCTCGTCCACGGCGGAGATATCGAAGCTTCTGGCAAAGGAGCCATAGGAGCGCTCCTGAGAGATGTACTGCCCGTCCTTATCCTTGGTGTCGTTTTCAAAGTGCCGCTCCGCCCGGATGGTCAGATAGTTATCGTTGATGTCAATGGCGATGTCCTCCTTCTTAAAGCCGGGCAGGTCTGCCTCCAGCTCAAAGGCATTGCCAACGTCCTTAATATCCGTCTTGAAGGCCTCCAGGCTGTTTCTGCCAAAGAAGCTGCGCTCCATATCCTCCAGCTCCCGGAAGGGGTTAAAGGCTGTCAATCTGCTGTGTCTACGGTCATACGGTGTTAAATCAAACATAATAATCCCTCTTTTCTTCCAAGTTCTCTTATTCTTTTGGCGGCCCGGCCTGGCCGGAGCGCCGTCGCTTTTAAATTCCCGTCTACTCAAAGCCTTTCTTCTTTCGACACCTATATAATACCCCCCTTTTGTTTCAAAACATGGTGGAATTTGTGTTTAATTTATGAACTTTTAGCACTCGACATATTAGAGTGCTAATAAAATTGTGAGTGGGTGGATTGTTGAAAAGTTTTGCCGGCTACTATATAATGAAACTAGCTGTGGAAAGGAGAGGGGAGACATGTTTGGCATTATTGGAGCCATGAAAAGTGAAATAGAGCTTTTGAAGGAAAGCATGGAGGGACGTCAGGAGACGGCAGTGGCCGGCAGGACGGTCTACACCGGGCGAATCAACGGCGCGGAGGCTGCCGTGATGGAATGCGGCATTGGCAAGGTGATGGCGGCCATGTGCGCCCAGCTGCTTATCGACCGGTTTGGCGCAACCCGCCTGATTAACACGGGGGTAGCCGGCGGCGTGGGCCATGGGCTGCGGGTTGGGGATTTCGTCATTGGGGAATCCCTGGTGCAGCACGATTTTGACGTCTCTGCCCTGGGCTACCCAAAGGGCTATGCCTTTTTGGGGGAGCCGGATGGCATGACGGTCTATCATTCCGACGCAGAGCTGATAGAGCTGTTTGTGGCCGCCTCGGCGGATGTGCTGGCGGCAGATAAAATCGTTCGGGGGAGGATTGCCTCGGGGGATGTGTTCGTGGCCAGCGGCGCGCTGAAGGAGCGCCTGCGGGATTCCTATGGCGCTGTGGCCGCAGAGATGGAGGGAGCGGCCATCGGGTGCGTGGCGCAGGCAAACGGTGTTCCCTTTATCGTGGTCCGGGCCCTCTCGGATCTGGCAGATGAGGAGGCGAACATCTCCTATGAGGAGTTTGAGAAAGAGTCGGCAGCTGTCTCCGCAGCCATCGTCAAGGAAATGCTGGCGAAGTTTTCGGAAAGGAGCCTTGCATGACGAAATACCGGATGATATGCGCAGATATTGACGGGACGCTGGTCACGTCGGACAACAGACTGACCCAGCGCACCAGGGAGACGGTGAAGAAGGCGGTGAGCCAGGGG
>DBGCIZ010000178.1:0-9362 GCA_048355355.1 Christensenellaceae bacterium
AAACTCCCCATAATTGGGCACCACGCTTTTGGGCACAATGCCCAGGATGGCGCCGCCGCTCATGACGACGGCGCAGTTAAACAGGTCGCCGCCGCTCTCCACTGGGCAGCCTACAATGGCCACGATATCCTGCGTATGGGGGAGGATGGACGCCACGGCCTGCTGGGCGCCCTGAAGCAGCGTGCGCTGCAAAAACAGGTCGCCGCAGGTGTAGGCTGTGACGCAGAGCTCGGGGAAAGTGATGAGGGAGGCCCCTTGGCCCTTGGCCTCTTGAATACACTGGATGATGCGCTGGCTGTTAAAACGCCAGTCCGCCACCTTGATTTCCGGCGTTGCCGCCGCTACTTTGATAAAACCGTCTTTCATATTCCTATCCTGCTTCTTTTTTGATTCATTAGCGCGCCATTTTTCATAGCACGATTAGTATTTGCGAATTTTCCGCCCGTTTACCCGGGCAGATAGTATCAGCATAGGTTTTTTTTTGGAGAAAGTCAATATTCTAGGCGGAAAATATGGCTTTTTTCGGCGCGATAATTTATAGTGAAAGGGAAGGGAGGATGGGAAATGATTAAGGAGTTTAAGGAATTTATTACGCGGGGCAATGTGATCGACCTGGCTGTCGGCGTGGTCATGGGCAGCGCCTTTACGGCCATTGTAAACGCCATTGTGGAGGGCGTGTTTATGCCGATTATCTCCATTATAACGGGAGGAATTGACTTCAGCGCGTGGAAATTCGCTCTGACAGGAGGGGAAAACCCTGCCATGCTGGATTTAGGCACGCTGGTTGCGGCGATTATCAACTTCTTGCTCATTGGGCTGGTGCTATTCCTGCTGATTAAGAGCATCAACAAATTCCGCAGAAAAAGGGAGGCAGAGCCAGTGGCGGAGCCGCGGATTTGCCCCTATTGCCGGCAGCCAGTGGCAGAGGAGGCGACGCGATGCCCCCATTGCACCTCGGAAATCCCCTTGGCAGAGGCAGGGGTCCTGGAGGAAGGGAAATAATCCTTTGGAGAGAAAAGGACGCCTGAGGGCGTCTTTTTTATGCTGCTCTCCGAAAAAAGAACGAAAAAACAAGATGTATGTTCGTTTGAATATAATGTAGCGATATGATGTATAGATAATGATTGTAATAATACGAGTTGGGGGATGGCTGCAATGATTGGCGCAAAAGAGGGAACATATGGAGGAAATGCGAACACTTTAGATACAAAAAGAACATTTATGATGAACAAAGAATCCAAAAATAAACATATGAATTGAAAAAACGCTGAACATTTTTGATTTTCTTGTTGACAATAGAGAATCCATGCGCTATGATAAGCTTAAAGAGATGGAAGGGGCGCAGCAGCGGTGAATACCTATACGCTAAATGACAGGCACGCGATTATATTAGAAAATCTTGCAAGCGGCTTTGTATCTGTGGCGGATATCGCCAAGCTGACGAACGTCTCGGAAATCACCATTAGAAGAGACATGGCAGAGATGGAAAAGCAGGGCCTGCTCAAACGGGTTCACGGCGGGGCCAAAAGCATTAACGGCCGGACTACAGTCGTGCCCTTTGCGCTACGGCAGATTCGCAACCAGCCGGAAAAGAAGCGCATTGCCAAATACGCGGAATCCATGATTTGCGATGGGGAGTGCGTCGCGCTAGACACGGGCTCCACAATTCTGCACATGACGGACTATATGGACAGCTATAACCTGCTGACCGTCCTCACCACCAGCGTCTACAATGCAACTCGGCTCATGACAAACCCAGACATCAGGATTGTCTTGCCAGGGGGCATTTTAGAGGGCCGGGAGGGCGCGCTGAAGGGAGAGCTGGCCACCAGGTCTTTGCAGGACTTCTTTGTGGATAAATTCTTTCTCTGTGTAGGCGCCATCGACGCGGCGGCGGGGCTGACGGAGCACGAGCCGGAGGACGCCCAGATTAAAAGCATCATTATCAGCCGCACGAAGGAGAACATTCTCGTTTTAGATTCCAGCAAATTCAACACGACAGCCTTTAAACGAGTCTGCCATTTTGACGTAATATCGAAAATGGTGACGGACAAGGCCCCGGAGGGCGCACTGTTGGACGCCATAAAAAATGCAGGCGTGGAGATTCACGTCGTAGCAGAGGACGGGTCTGCAAGGATTATCTGACCCCAGTATAAAATTCAACATCAACCTTACCCTGAAAAATAGAAAATTTTTTTGCATACTTTGATTTCAGCTTTTTTGAATGAAAGATTATTTTATATACCCTTTTTCCTAAAAAATGATTAAAGGAGGAAATGAAAGTGAAAAAGGTTAGCTTAGTGTTGGCAGTTTTACTGCTCGTAGCGTTGGCAGTAGCCGGGTGCTCGCAGAGCCCGTCAGCATCGTCGGGGGACGCTCCCCAGGGAAGCCAGCAAGCTGGGGCGGAGGGGGAGAAGTACACCATCGCCACCATCAATAAAATGGACGGCATCCCCTGGTTTACAAGGACGGAAGAGGGCGTAAAGGAATTCGGCGCAGAGCACAGCAATGTGACCGCGTTTATTCAGGCGCCGCCGGACGTGGACGCAGCGCTGCAGAGCCAGATGCTGGAGGACATGATTTCCCAGAAGGTAGACGCCATCTGCGTCACCCCGTTCCAGCCGGAGCCGTTGGAGCCTGTTCTGAAAAAGGCCATAGAGCAGGGCATTGTGGTCATCAGCCATGAGGCGGCCAACCAGCAAAACGTGGATTTCGACATTGAGCCCTTTAACAACGAGGACTTTGGAGAGCATATGATGCAGGCCCTGGCAGAGGACATGGGCGAAGAGGGAGAGTACGTAATTTTTGTGGCAAGCCTGACCTCAAAGACCCATAACGAATGGGCAGAGGCGGCAATCGCCTATCAGGAGGAGCACTACCCCAACATGAAGCACGTGGGAGACCTGGTGGAGACCTATGACGATTCTCAAAAGGCTTACGACAAGATGAAGGAGGTCATGACCACCTACCCCAATCTGAAGGGTATGATGGGTTGCGCAGCCACAGACGTCGTGGGCGCGGGCCAGGCCGTAGAGGAAGCGGCTTTGCAGGACAAGATATCGGTTGTGGGCGTAAGCTTGCCCTCTATGGCGGGAGAGCTTTTGGAGACAGGCGCGGTAGACCTGGCGTGTTCTTGGGATCCGGCGCTGTCCGGCAAGGCCATGAATGTTTTGGCGCTGACCATTCTGGAGGGCAACCGGGACTAGATTAAAGAGGGAATGGACCTGGGCATCCCCGGATATGAGAACCTGAAGCAGGTGGACAAGGTTTTATACGGCCAGGCCTGGCAGGACTTCACCAAAGAAAACTACAAGGATTTTGATTTCTAAGAAGTCGGACGAACACTCTGCCCCCGGCTCTGCCGGGGGAAAGCCAGAAAAGTTGGTGTCACTATGAGCGAACACGCATTTTTAGAAGCAAAACATATCAATAAAAGCTTTGGAGGCGTTCAAGCGCTGAAAAACGTAAGCCTGCATATTGCCAGCGGAGAGGTGCTGTGCCTCATTGGGGAGAATGGCTCGGGAAAGTCTACGCTGATTAAGGTCATTTCGGGAATCCACAGGCCGGATTCCGGCGAAATTTTCATCGAGGGCAGGAAGTATGAGGCCCTGACGCCTATGGAATCCGTTCGGGCAGGGATTCAGGTCATCTATCAGGATTTTTCCCTGTTTCCCAATCTGACTGTGGCGGAAAACATTGCTGGGAACCAGTTTCTGGCGGAAAATAGAAAGCTGGCAAACAAGAAGAGAATGCGGCAGATTGCCGCCCAGGCTCTGGCGGAGATTAATATTTCCCTGGATTTAGAGCAGACGGTGGAGGAGCTATCTGTAGCGGAGAAACAGCTGGTAGCCATTGCGCGGGCCATTTTGCAGGACGCCAGGCTGATTATTATGGACGAGCCAACCACTGCTCTGACGGCGAAGGAGGTAGAGAAGCTCTTTGTCATCGTCGAGAAGCTGAAGAGCCAGGGCTGCGCGATCATCTTCGTCAGCCATAAGCTGGACGAGGTCAAGAGCATTTCGGAGCGCATCATGGTTCTGCGCAACGGGGAGCTGGTTATAGAGGACGCGGCAGACCACTTTGATATGCAAAAGCTGGCCTACTATATCAGCGGCAGAGATTTTGAGCCCCAGCATTACGATTACGTACCCCAGCCGGAGCAGGCGCCGGTTTTAGAGGTGAAGAACCTCGGGTGCGGCAGCTATTTTCAGGATGTCAGCTTTGCGCTGCATCAGGGAGAGATTTTGGGAATTACTGGGCTGCTAGGCTCGGGTCGGACGGAGCTGGCCCTGGCCCTCTTCGGGGCCCTGCGGGCGGACCAGGGAACCATTGAGCGGGACGGCAGGCCCGTAGAAATCAAGAGCATTCAGGACGCGGTAGGGAACTCTATCGGGTATGTGCCGGAGGACCGGCTGACAGAGGGGCTGTTTTTGGAGGACAGCATTGAGGATAATATTATCATCCGTATGCTGAATGAGACGAACAAGACCTTTGTGGACCGGGACATGCTGAAGGACAGCGCCAGAGGCGTTGCAGAGCGGCTGGCAATCAAGATGGATTCCATGAGCGCGCCGGTAAAGTCCCTGTCCGGCGGAAACCAGCAGCGGGTTGTTTTGGCGAAGTGGCTGTCCATTCTGCCCAAAATACTGATTTTAAACGGGCCGACGGTTGGCGTAGATATTGGCTCCAAGGCGGAAATCCATCAAATTCTGCGCGAGCTGGCGGCGGAGGGCATGAGCCTGATTGTAATTTCCGACGATATTTCCGAGCTGATGCAGACATGCAACAGAATCTTTTTGATGAACAGGGGGCGGCTTTCTGCTGAGTTTCAGACCAGAGAAATCAGCGAGCAGACCATCAGCCAGCAGCTGACATGACCTGGGGCAGGTGAAGAGAATGAAGAGAAAAAACATTTTAAAGGTAGAGACCATCATTGCGCTGATAATCGTGGTGCTTTGCGTCGCAATCTGGTTGGCCAACCAGGACGCGTGGACCATGAATACCGTGTTTAACATGCTGCGGAGCGCCATTGTGCCAGGCATTTTCGCCATGGGGGTGCTGATGGTTCTGATTTCCTGCGGTATGGACGTATCGTTTACGTATATCGCCGTGGTAGCGGCCTATACGTCTGTAGTGGTGCTGAATGGCCTGGGCTATGAGGGAAGCATTCTGGTGCCCTTCCTGCTGGCGGCGGTAATCGGCACGCTGCTAGGCATGGTCAACGGATTCTTAATCGCCAAATTTGATTTTCCCGCCATGATTGTTACGCTGGGCACGGGAACCGCCTTTCAGGGCATGGCAATCTGCTTTGTGGGCACGGAGCACATCACCGATTTGCCCGGGCAGATGGTAGAGCTTTCGAGGACAAACCTGCTGAGCGTAGACTTTGCAGACGGGTCTAAGGGAGGCATCAATATCTGCATTTTGATTACAACAGCAGTGTTGATTTTAGGCTGCTTCCTGCTGCAAAAGACCATGTGGGGGCGCGGGCTTTACGCCATAGGCGGCTCTAAGGTAGCGGCGGAGCGAATTGGCTACAACGTAAAGCGGATTCTATTTTCCCTCTATGCCCTGGTGGGCGGCCTGGCGGGAATTGCGGGCATTATCTTTATGAGCCTGAACCGGCAGGCGAACCCCCACTTGATGGTGGGCACGGAGCTGGACACCATTGCGGCAGTGGTGCTGGGCGGGGCGTCCGTCTCCGGAGGAAAGGGAACGGTCTGGGGAAGCATTCTGGGCATCGGACTGATTACCATTTTAAACAACAGCCTGATTCTGGTCGGCATTCCCAGCCAGTGGCAAAAGGCGCTGATTGGCGCCGTGATTCTCATCGGAACGGCGCTGCCTGTGCTTTTGGCGGCGATTAACCGGCGCAGAGGAAGCAGGGTTGCCGCAAAACAGGAGAAGGGCAGGTGTTCATGATGAAGAAAAAGAGAAGCATTCTTGGCGCTATGAGCAAGCATAACCGGCTGTTAATCGTGTTCACGGTTTGCCTGTTTGTCATCATGAGCCTGGTTAAAACGGATATCTTTCTGACTTGGGAGAATATCAACTCGATGTTGCTGCAGGTATCTGAAATCGGCCTGCTCAGCGTAGGCATGATGCTGGCCTTTCTCATCGGGGGGATTGACCTGTCGGTAGTTTCTAACGCAGTGCTTTCCGCAACAGTGGGCGGATACGTCATGCTGGCGCTGGAGGGCAGCCCAGGGCTGGCCATTGGCGCCTGCGTGGTAACATCGGTGGCGCTGGGGACGGTGCTGGGGATTTTTAACGGCTTTGTGGTCTCTAAAATCAACCTGCCGCCCATTCTGGTGACGCTGGGAACCAACTCCCTATACCGCGGCATTGCCGTCGGCCTGACCGGGGGAAGCACCCTGGGCGGCTTTCCGGAGGGCTTTGCCGTTATCGGCAACGGGACAGTGTTCGGAATTTATTACGCTGTTCTCATCTTTGCGGCAGTTATGGCGGGGGTAGGCATCTTTTTGAACCAGACGGCCAGCGGCAGAAAGGCGGCGCTTATGGGAAGCAACGCAAAGGCAGCCTACTTTTCCGGCGTCAACAACACCAGACTGAGCATAAAAATTTACGGCATCATCGGGCTTATTGGCGGCATTGCGGGGATTGTCATGATGTCCCGCTCCAACTCCATTAACCCGGACTATGGAACCTCTTACCTGCTGCAGACCATTCTCATCTGCGTGGTCTCCGGCGTGAATATCGACGGCGGGAAGGTCTCCGTGGCGGGCATGATACTGGCGCTGGTATTGATGCAGATTATCTCCACATCGTTCAACATGCTGATGGTAGGCTATTCGGGGGCCACGTTCTTTAAAAATATCATTTGGGGAGCGCTGCTTATAGCCCTGATGGTGATTACCTACTACAGCTCCCGCAGAAAGCCAAAGGCAGAAGGGAGGAGAGGCATATGGCGCAAGAGCTGCTGATGGGCGTGGACATCGGAACAGGAGAGAGCAAGGGCGTATTGTGCGACGCGAAGGGAAACATCGTAGCCCAAGGCAGGCAAAAGCACGGCATGGAGATGCCCAGACCGGGATGGTATGAGCACGACGTGGAGGCAGTCTGGTGGGGAGATTTCGTAAAGCTGGCCAGAGAGCTCCTTGCAGCCAGCGGCGCAAGGCCGGCCGATATTCTGGGGATCTCCGTCAGCGGGCTGGGCCAGGATGTGATTTCCGTAGACAAAGATGGCAGGCCCACCAGGAGGACGGCAATCCTCTACGGCATAGACATCCGCGCCAATGAGGAGATGGAGGAGATGAACCGGCGGCTGGGCAGAGAGAATATTCTGCGCCGCACGGCCAACGGGATTTCAACCCATTCTGTGGGGCCGAAAATCGCCTGGCTCAGGAAGCACGACAGGCAGGCCTTTGACAGGGCGGACAGGTTTCTCACGGCCTCCAGCTATCTGGTGGCGAAGCTGACGGGGAGGTTTGTGTTAGACCACAACCAGGCGTCCTTCTGGGTGCCCCTCTATGACTTTGAGAAAAGGCGCTGGAACGAAGAGTTCTGCCGGGAATACCTCCGCGTAGACCAGCTGGCAGAGCTGAAGTGGCAGCACGAAATCGCCGGCCATGTCACGGCGCAGGCCGCCCGCGAAACGGGGCTGGCAGAGGGCACGCCAGTCTGCGTAGGCACGGGGGATGCCTTTGCCGAATCGCTCAGCGTAGGGGCCCTTTCCCCGGGCAATGCCATGGTCATGTATGGCTCTACGACCTGCATCTTCATGCCCGTAGAGACCATAAAGCCGGATTATAATATCTGGTCGTATCAATCCTTTGATCCGGGAAAGTATGGCATTTCCATGTGCACGGCGACCAGCGGCTCCATTACAAAGTGGTTTCGGCAAATGGTCCTGCCGGAGATGGCGGAGGACGAGGCTTACACCATCCTGAGCTAGGAGGCGGCAGAGACGCCCCCGGGCGCAAGCGGAGTCATTACCCTGCCATATTTCAGCGGCGAGCGCTCGCCCATATACGACCCGGACGCCAAGGGAATCTTTCTGGGGCTGGGGCTGAGCACTACGCGGGGGCAGCTCTACCGCTCCATCGTAGAGGGCATTGCCTACAGCGTTCGGCATAATCTGGACGTGCTGAACGAGATGGGCTATAGAGCGGAAAAGCTGATTGCCGTAGGGGGAGGCATCAAAAACCCGGTTTGGCTTCAGGCGGTCAGCGATATATGCGGCATGGAGCAGCAGATTCCCAGGGTGACCCTGGGGGCGGCCTATGCGGATGCCTTTATTGCAGGAGTGGGCGCGGGCCTCTTTGAAAAAATGGAGGACATTGCCCAGTGGATTACATACGAAGGGCAGGTTTTGCCCCATCAGGAGAATAAAAAGCAGTATGAGGCAGGCTATCAGGTCTACCGCAGACTGTATGAGGACAACAGGAAGGCGATAACAACGTTACAGGAGGCGAAGCAATGAAAAACTGGTGTGAAGAATTATTTGGGACGAGAAAGCCGATTTTGGCCATGTGCCACTGTTACCCCATGCCCAGCGACCCGAATTACAATGAGAAAAACGGCGTGGACTGGATTGTGGAAAAGGCACTGCACGACGTGACGGCGCTGCAGGAGGGCGGCGTGGACGGAATCATCTTTTCCAACGAGAGGAGCCAGCCCTGGACCACAAAGGCCAGGCCCGTGGTCACGGCGACTATGGCGGGGATTATTGGCGAGGTGAAGAGACATCTGAAGGTGCCCTTTGGCGTAGACGTCATCTGGGACCCCATGGCCACCATTGATTTGGCTGCGGCAACCGGCGCCCAGTATGTGCGCGAGGTGTTCACCGGCGCATACGCCAGCGATTACGGCATTTGGGACACCAGCGTAGGCGATATCCTGCGGCACAGGCGGAACCTGGACGCAGGGCACGTAAAGCTCCTGTTTAACATTACGCCAGAGGCGGCGGCCTATATGGGGGAGCGCTCCTTGAAGGATATTACGAGAACGACCATTTTCAACGGAAGCCCGGACGGGCTGTGTGTATCCGGCATTACGGCGGGGGAGGAGACCTCCACCCAGGACCTGGCAACCGTGAAAGAGGTCAGCGGCGATGTCCCTGTATTCGCCAATACGGGCGTCCAGCTGGATAACGTAGAGGAGCAGCTCTCCTATGCGGACGGGGCAGTGGTGGGGACCTACTTTAAAAAGGACGGATATATCTGGAACGATGTGGACAAAGACCGGGTTAAGACCTTTATGGACCGGGTCAAGTCCTTCCGCAAAAATTAGGAGGGAGCGGATATGGATAAAAGATGGGACCAGCTGGCGGATATACTGGTGAACTGGTCGGTAGCCGTAAAAGAGGGAGAACGGGTGATTATCGTCATGCGGGAGGTGGA
>DBGCIZ010000179.1:0-3745 GCA_048355355.1 Christensenellaceae bacterium
TGCATTTTCTGTGACAGTATGGACGATATTCACACCTATAAGGGCAAAAACGTATGCGCTGAGTGCATCCACAAGATGCAGGAACTCTAAATCTATCCGTTATCGAGCGTATTCAGAGCGGCAGGTTTTCGAATTGGGGTGAAAGGCTGCCGCGCTGTTTCGTACTCTTTTTTTGTATATGCACTCTTGCGCGCGGCCCTCTCCGCATCCATTCACGCCCTCGGCCGCATTACCAAAACCACAATCATTCTCCCGCCGCGCAGCTATTTTTATTAAATTTTCGGAAATTTTATGGAAACTTTCTTTTTCCAGCTTCTCAATTTTCTTTCTGCTCCAAATATAGCTGATAAACCCTGTTTTTATTGACGTTTAACACCTCTGATGCCGCCTTAACGGCATTCTTCCCGCTCATGCCCTGTTCCAGCAGCCGGGCAACCTGTTCCAGAATCTCCTCATCGCTGGCCTCAGCGCTTTTTTGCCCCGCGCCCTCCAGCACGATGACATACTCCCCCTTCACGTCCCCCTGCGCAAAGGCCTGTTCCAATTCTGCGACGGTGCCGCGGCAAATGCTTTCGTAAATTTTGGTCATTTCCTTGCAGATTGCCGCTCTTCTCTCCGGAATCAGGGCTGCCAGGTCTGCCAGCGTTTTTTTCAGCTGATGGGGGCTTTCGTATAAAACGGAGGTAAAGGGATTCTCTGCAATGCGCTCCAACTCCCGACGCCGCTGCCCCTTGTCCTTGGGCAGAAATCCCTCGAAAATAAACTTCTCTGCGCTGATTGCCGCCACCGTCAAGGCGCTGATTGCCGCGCATGGGCCCGGTATGGGCACAATCTCAATGCCTCGCTGGGCAGCCAGCTCCGTCAACGGCGCGCCCGGGTCAGAGATAATCGGCGTCCCCGCATCGGAAACCAGGGCTACATTTTTCCCCTCCTCCAACAGCTCCACCAGGGCCTCGGCCCGCTCCCTTCCGCTGTGCTCATGGAAGCTGAACAGAGTATTTTTGATTCCCAGGCTGTTGAGCAGCTTCATGGTATGGCGGGTATCCTCCGCCGCAATGATGTCTGCCTTCCGCAAAGTCTCCTCCGCCCGCCGGGTGATATCGCCCAGATTTCCGATAGGCGTAGCCACAATGTAAAGCGTTCCTCTACTCATCTGCATAGGCTCCTCTGTGATAAATTCTGTTCATCTCGTCGGTATACTGGCCATCTTCGCCGTAAAGAATCAGGGGCGACTCCACCACAACCTCAGGCGCAGCGTCCTTTACGCTTTTTATCAGCACATACCCCGGCGTCGCATCCTGCCGGTTGGCGATAAACCGCATCCGCTTTGGCTCCAGTCCATTTTGCTTCAGGGCATAGATGGCCTCCGCCACACGCTTAGCCCTGTGAATCATATAAAACCGTCCCCCCGTCTGCAGGAGGCCGGCTGCGGCCCTGGCCACATCCTCCAGCGTGCAAAGCACCTCGTGGCGGGCAATGCGAATCTCCATGTCCCGCGAGACGCCGCCGCTGCCCTCCCTGTCATAGGGCGGGTTGCAAATCACTGCCGTCGGCCGGAGCCCCCGCAGCAGGCTGGGCGCGTCTTTGAGGTCTCCTTCAACAATTTGGATGTCCATTCCATTCAACGTGGCATTTCTCCTGGCCAGGGCCGCCGCCTTTGGCTGAATCTCCAGCCCCACCAGCCTGGCGCCCGTCCGCTTTGCCGTCAGCAGGGGAATGATGCCCGTTCCTGTGCCCAAGTCCACCGCCAACTCCCCCTTGCGCAAATCGCAAAAGGCCGCCAGCAGCACTGCATCCGTACCGTAGCGGAAATGCGTATCATCCTGAATGATTTTCAGCCCGCGATATTGCAGGTCGTCTATCTGTTCCATGCCGCTTCCCTCTCAGCCATGAAAAAAAGCCCGCACATACCATGCGGGCCCTTTCATTGCGAATTACTCGCCTTCTACGATTGCATCGTTGGGGCATGTCGCCGCGCAGGAACCGCAGTCAATGCAGGTATCCGGATCGATTACATAGGTCTCGCTACCCTCAGAAATCGCCTCCACAGGACATTCCTCTGCGCATGCGCCGCAGGAGATACATTCGTCAGTAATTTTATATGCCATCTTGTGTCACCTCCCTATTTTCTTGACGCCTTTATTGTATCATGAAAAAAGGAAAATGCAATAGGAAATTTTCTTTAATCCTCCAAAAGGGATTTCATCTCGTCGTCGATGACAACCTCCTCCTTTTGCTGCTGCCGCTTTCCCTGCCGCAGAATCTTTATGTCCGCCAGGGGGTACTCCTTTAAATCCACATTGTTTTCGTCGATGTATACCTTGACCTTTACCGTCTGCTTCAATGCGTTGGTCTCCGTCACCGTACCCTTGCCATCCGGCGTTTTCACCTCGCTGCCGTTTCTCGGCAGCTTGGCCGCCATCTCCTCGTAATATTCATGCTCGTAATTCAGGCAGCACATCAACCTGCCGCACAGGCCGCTAATCTTAGTCGGCGAGAGGGAGAGGCTCTGCTCCTTTGCCATTTTGATGGAAACAGGCTGAAAGTCCCCCAGAAACACGGCGCAACAGGCTGGCCTGCCGCAGGGGCCCAAGCCTCCAATCATCTTCGTCTCATCTCGCACGCCAATCTGCCGCAGCTCGATTCTCGTTTTAAATACACCCGCCAGGTCCTTGACCAGTTCGCGAAAATCCACCCGCCCGTCGGCAGTAAAATAAAAGACGATTTTATTGTTGTCAAAGGTGTATTCCACGTTAATCAGCTTCATTTCCATCTTATGCTTCGCAATTTTGCTCTGGCAAATCTGGAAGGCCTGCTTTTCCTTTTTCTTATTCTCCTCCAGGCGCTTTCTATCCTTTTCGTCTGCCTTGCGGATAACCGGCTTCAGTGGCTTGGTAATCTTCGCTTCCTCTACCGTTCGCCTCGGGATGACCACATCGCCATACTCCACCCCCCGGGCCGTCTCCACAATCGCGCCGTCGCCCACCTGAAATTCTATGTTCTTCGGATCAAAGTAATATACCTTCCCCGCTCTCTTAAAACGTACGCCAATTACGTCAGCCATTTGCTTCTAACCTCCAATATCTGAAAGAGCATGCCCTCCGCCGCCAGCTTTTGATTGGCGTTGGGGCACCGCACTAAAGTCTCATAAGTATTTGCTAATATCTCTATGATAAACCGTAACAGCCCGGTTGTAAAGCGTTGCGCCATCAGGCTGGTGGTTCCCTCATAGTCTGCGTTGACCAGCTCCCGGTTTACCCTGAGCCGGATTGTCATGGCGTCCCGCGCCATAGTAAGCATGGCGTAGACGCATTCCCCCATGCGCTTGCCATGGGAGAGCAGCCTCTGCTCCATGTCGTAAACCGATGGATTTTTCAGGCGAGCCAGCTTTTCCATGCAGTGGTCTGCATCTGCCCGGATTGCCGCCAACTCCTCATCTTTAAGGATTGCCAAAGCCTCCGCTACGTAACCACCCGAAAGCGCTGCCGCCGTCCTGCGTGCTGTGTCGCTGCCGCCCAGCTTTTTCAGAACGACGGCCGTCGGCTCCGCCTTCACCGGCACGTGGACACACCGGGACTGAATGGTCGGCAGGAGCCTGTCCGGCTGGGAGGAGGAGAGAACAAAGACTACACCCTCCCCCGGCTCCTCCAGCGGCTTTAGCAGATAATTCTGCACCCGATGGCTCATGCGCTGCGCCTCCCGGATATAGATGCAGCGATAGGGGCTTTCGTAGGCCCGCTTTGCC
>DBGCIZ010000180.1:0-2409 GCA_048355355.1 Christensenellaceae bacterium
CCGGGATGTGCCCCACCTTATGGGCTAGCACGTCTCTGGGCTTTGCCTTGGTGCAGTCCACGCCGTTGATGGAGACCTTTCCCGCCGTGGCGTGCTCCAGCCCCGTCAGACACTTGACCAGCTCAGACTGGCCGTTGCCGTCCACGCCGCAGATGCTCAAAATCTCTCCCTTTCTGAGGGTGAAGCTGACGTCGTCCAGCCGCTTGACCTTCTGCTTATCCACAAAGGTCAGATTCTCCACCTCCATCACCGTATCCCCCAGCTGGGGAGCCGCCTTGGCGGTGGTCATCTCCACCTCGCGCCCAACCATCAGCTGAGCCAGCTCCTGCCTGTCGGAAACCTGGCTGATGGGCACGGTTTTGACTACCTGGCCCGCCCGCAAAATGGTGCACTGGTCGCAAATCTCCATAATTTCGTTCAGCTTGTGGCTGATGAAGATAATGGTCAGCCCTTCCTCCGTCAGCTGGCGGATGACGCCAAACAGCTTTTTGACCTCCTGGGGCGTCAAAACAGCCGTGGGCTCGTCCAGAATCAGGATATCTGCATCCCGGTAGAGGGTCTTCAAAATTTCCACCCTCTGCTGTTGGCCAACGGTCAGGTTCTCAATTTTTTCAAAGGGGTCGATTTTCATGTCAAACCGGCTCGCCAACTCTGTGAACCGCTGGGCCGCCGTTTTTAAATCTAAGACCACCTTGTTATCCTTCAACCCCAGCACGACGTTTTCAATCACCGTCAGCGCCGGAATCAGCATAAAGTGCTGGTGCACCATGCCAATGCCCTTTTCAATGGCGTCCTTTGGGCTATGGATTTTCACCTTTTCGCCCTTCAGATAGATTTTTCCCTCCGTGGGGGGATAGATGCCGTAGAGGATGTTCATCAGGGTCGATTTCCCCGCGCCGTTTTCGCCCAGCAGGGCGTGAACCTCCCCCTTCTCCACCGTCAGATTGACGTCGGAATTGGCCTGAACCTTGCCAAAATTTTTATAAATATGCTTCATTTCCAGCAATGCCATGGCTCTCACCTCACTTCTTCAAAAAGGGCTTCGCGTAATACGCAGGGCAATTGCTCTTGCGCCTGTAGCAGCAGAGGGCAATGATGGTAATCAGATAGGGCAGGATAATCCATATCTGATAGGGAATATCCGTGCTCGTGGCCTGCAGGCGATACTGAATGGCATCCGCCGCGCCAAACAGAAGGGCCGCACCCAGGATTCCCTTGGGAGAATAGTTGCCAAAGACCACTGCCGCCAGCGCCATAAAGCCTCTGCCGGAAACCATGCCTTCCACAAAGAAGGAAAGCTGCCCCATGGAGAGAAACGCCCCACCCAGGCCTGCCATCAGGCCGGAATACATGATAGAGAGCAGGCGCACCTTGTTGACCTTAATACCGAGCGTATCGCAGGCGTAGGGGTTTTCCCCAACGGAGCGTACCTTCAGGCCGATGTTTGTCCGCTTCAAAACAAACTGGTAAACGGGAATCAGCAAGAAGGCGATGTACACCAGCAAGGGCTGGTTGAAAAGCGCCGGGCCAATGACGGGGATGTCCGAAAGCAGCGGAATCGCCACAGACTCAAACACGGCGATATCGGGCACAGAGGTGCTGACGCCGAAAATCAGCCGGTTCAACGTGATGGTCAGGCCGGATGCCAGCGTATTGATTGCCAGACCCAGCACTACCTGGTTTGCTCTGCTTTTTAATGCAAAGAGCGCGAAAAGCAAGTTCAACAGCATACCCGAGAGCATCGCCCCCAAAGCGCCTACCAGCGCATTGCCCGTCACCCAGCTGACAGTTACACCAAAAAACGCGCCTATTAGCATCAGTCCTTCATAGCCAATATTTAAAATTCCGGAACGTTCACTGAATACGGAGCCGCCCGCCGTGAGCAGCAGGGGTGTCGCCATCACGACTACAGAGGACAAATAATTTGCAATCCATTCCATCCTACTTCACCTCTTTCCCCGGCAAAGCCAATTTTTTGGCCTTTTTTCTGCCATAGAACTTAAAAAGCTCTCTCCCCACTACAAAGAGGATAATCAGGCTCTGCGTAATCTCGACCATAGCATCTGGTACCTGGGCCAGCATCTGCATCTTGCTGGCCCCGCTGGAGAGCGCGCCAAACAGCACGCCGGAGAACAGCATTCCCACAGGGGAGCAACCGCCCAACAGGGCCACAGCAATACCGTCAAACCCTAATGTGCCGCCAAAATTTTGAATCAGCCTAGACTGAATTGACATCAACTCTACACAGCCGCCAATTCCTGCCAAACCGCCCGCCAGGATCATTGCAAGCATTTGATTTGACTTGACATTAATACCAGCATACCTTCCTGCCTGCGGACTAAGGCCCACTACGCGCATCTGATAGCCGCGAGATGTTCTCCACATAAAAATATAAAACAATACTAGAAA
>DBGCIZ010000181.1:0-3932 GCA_048355355.1 Christensenellaceae bacterium
CGCGCTCCACCGCTTCCAGCAGCTCCGTCAGTCCAGTTTTTTCCTTTGCCGAAATAAAGATGGCCCGCTCACTGTTTTCCGGCACCTGGGCAAGCCTGTCGCACTTATTATAGACCTCGATGAGCGGCTTTTTCCCCAAATCCAGGCTATTCAATACGTCGTGAACCACGGCGATATGTTTCTCGCACTCGTCGTTGGCGCTGTCTATCACGTTCAGCAGCAAATCCGCCCCGGCCGCCTCCTCCAGCGTAGAGCGGAAGGCGCTGACCAGCTCGTGGGGCAGCTTTTCGATAAAGCCCACCGTGTCCGTAAACAGCACCTCTCTGCCGCTTGGCAGGGTGACCCGCCGCGTCACCGGGTCCAGGGTTGCAAAGAGCTTGTCCTCCTCATAGACTCCGGCGTCTGCCAGGGCGTTGAGCAGGCTGCTCTTCCCCGCGTTGGTGTAGCCGACCAAGGCCACCTCTTTCACCTCGTTCTTCTCTCGGGATGCCCGGCGCAGCTTGCGCTGTTCCCCCAGCTTGTCGATTTCCCGCTCCAGCTCAAAGATGCGGCGGCGAATTCGCCTGCGGTCTACCTCCAGCTTTGTCTCGCCGGGGCCTCGGGTGCCGATGCCGCCGCCCAGCCGGGATAGGGCCAGCCCTTCCCCCATCAGACGTGGCAGATTGTATCTCAGCTGGGCCAGCTCCACCTGCAGCTTGCCCTCTTTGGTCTTGGCGCGGCCTGCAAAAATGTCGAGAATCAGGGTCGTCCGGTCTACAATCTTTAGCCCCAGGGCCTCCTCCAGGTTTTTCGCCTCCACGGGAGTCAGCTCGTCGTTAAAAATCGCCACGTCAATATCCTGCGCAGAGGCCGCCAGAGAGAGCTCGTGAAGCTTTCCCTTGCCAATATAGCTGGCCTTATCCCGCGGGCGCACCTGCATATACCGGGAGACTACCTCCGCCCCGGCCGTATCCGTGAGAAGGGCCAGCTCGTCCATGCTGGCCTCTGTGGTATTCAGGCCGATGAGCATGGCCCTCTCCCGCCGTTCCTCCGTCTGATGCAGACGGATATACTCCGCCACCCGCTGGGTTGCCCGCTCAATTTCGCCCATGAGCGCCGGGCCGGGAATCCTGTCGCACCGAAACGGGCCGTAGAGAACATGCTCCGTCAGGCTTTCGCCAATGAGCCCCACGCAGAGGCTCACGGGCCGCTCTTCCCGCACGGCCACGGCAGCCATGGCGTCCAGCCGGGAGGAGAGCAGCGTCCCAATATCCACGGACGACAGCATGGAGGAGCCGCCCGGATGGGTATGTACGCAGCGCACGCCGGACAGGCCCAGCAGCCCCCGCCGCTTCCGCATGTGGGGCAGGGTTACGCTGTCCCGCCCGCCTACGGAGACATCCAACACCTGGCCGCCTCTGGACAAAAATACGGAGACCTCCCTCCCCAGCATGCCGGAAATCCGGGCCATCTCCCTCAGCAGCTCCCAGGAGATAAATTCATCCCGCCCGCATTCCAAGGAGAAAAGCTGCTCCAGCTCCTCTAAAACCGATAATTTAATTCCCTCTGTATTGCCGTTAATCAAGTCGTAGCTCCTCGCTCTATTTGTTCTTTCTCGCCAGCCATAAATAGACCAGCAAATCCGCCACCATCAGGACGATAATCACGCCAATCATAAAGGTATTGCGGCGCGTCTCCCCGGCGGATACGTTTAAATATAGATTATACATCAGAATATCTACCATGGCCATGGCCAAAAAGGTCAAAATGCTCATGGCCAGGCGGTATAGCTTCGATTGCCGGTCAATATTGCCCGGCGTAATTTTCACCGGATACTGCACCAGCCGCGGAAACCGCTTTAGCAGAAACAGCAGGCCGTATATCACCATCCCCACCAGAAAAAGCACCAAAAACAAGGTTTTCGCATCGGGCACTGTAATGGAGCGATGCAAAATCTCGATGGGGACATTGTCCGGCAGGATACTATAGATTTTGGAGAACAGGGCAATCTGCCAAAGCAGCAGCAGAAAGGATATTACCTCAATTGCCCCAATCCAGTTGTTAATCTTCTTCAAGCTGCTTCTCCCCCTGCGGTTACATGCCCCTATTGTATCACAAAAACCAGCCGTATGGACTTATTATTTCAGATTCCCCCGGCAACTATCCCGCCGCAAAAAAATCCCTTCCCTCCGTCCCCATCCTGTGGTATGATAGAAAGGAACGCGGGAGGATTGTATGGATATTTTAAACGCCATTAGCGGGCTGGGACTTCACGAATATGTCGGCAAGGCGCAGGGCGACACGGTCGGCCTCGTCATTTCCAACTTGTCTCAGGAAATTCAGAGCAGCTTGGGGATTGCCTTCCCCTCTATCGGGATTCTCGGCGCGAGAACAGGCGCCGGCGTCCAGGGCGTTGCCATGGACGAAGCTGTGAAGTCCACCAATACAGAGCTGGTTTCCTTTTATATGCCGCGGGACACCAAGGGTGGCGGCGGCCACGGCTCCCTCATCCTCATCGGGGCAGAAAACCCCTCTGATGCCCGGCGCGCCATCGAAATCGCCCTGGAGCAGGTGGATCGCCTTTTCAGC
The DNA here is from genome assembly GCA_048355355.1 of Christensenellaceae bacterium. Classification (GTDB taxonomy): domain Bacteria; phylum Bacillota; class Clostridia; order Christensenellales; family Christensenellaceae; genus DBGCIZ01. Next base: position 2,569 of record DBGCIZ010000181.1, read on the forward strand.
GAGGTTCACGTCTGCGATATTGGCCATTTGGAGCTTTCCTATACCGCTCGGGCAGGCGCCGTGCTAGAGCAGGCCTTCCATGCAGAAAAGGGCCAGGCCTTTGGCCTGATGGCAGGGTGCCCCGGGGCAGTGGGCATGGTCATGGCGGACGCGGCGATTAAGGCTGCTGATATTCACGTCATCGACGTTCTGACCCCCACCAAGGGCGCCAGCCTGACCAACGAGGTCATCCTTCTCATGAGCGGCAGCGCTGCGGCGGTCAAGCAGGCGATGATTACGGCCAAGGCCACAGGATTGGCCCTTTTGGGCGCCATGGGGGCGATTCCTCAGGCCTCCGGGGAGCCTTATTTAAAGTAATTTGTCTCATAGCGGCGGGCATTATCCCGCCTTTTTTCATTGCCAATAAAACAAGGGCGGGAGCATCTCCCGCCCTTTCTGCTGTCGTCACGCTGCTGCACTAGGCTCCGGACTGGCCGTCACCTCGCTGGATGCTGCTGCGCTAGGCTCCGGACTGGCCGTCGCCTCACTGGACGCTGCTGCGCTGGGCTCTGGGCTGGCCGTCGCCTCCTCAGAGGAGGAATCTCCGGAGTCGTCCGGCACATAGGTGCCGCCAGGCACAATTTCGTAGTCCTCCGAGCTTCCGTCTACGTTTACCCGCTTCAGAGCGAACGCATCTCCCACATCCTGGAAGTAGATTTTATCATCTACCACGCAAAGGCCGACCGCAGCCAACCCTGCAATCTGGGTGATATCCTCGCCGTCTGTGGTCATGCGGAAGATGCCCTGCTTGCCGTTCTCAGCGTTTACATACAAATTATAGAAGGAAAAATAGATATAATCCCCGCTTACGTTCAAATAGGATGCCGCCTGGTCCGTCAGCTTGGTGACGTACTGCTCGCCCATCTTCCATTTATAGACGCCGGCCGTCTTGCAATAGTAAATCGTGTCGTCGACTACGTTGATGTAGATGCCGGACTCGGCGATTTCCTGCTTCAAATCGCTGCCGTCTAAATTCATGGAATAGGTGGAGTATCCATCGTCAATATTGAGGAAATAGATTTTGTTTTTATAGTACTGCAGGCAGGTGGCCTCGCCCTCAAAAATCATCTGACAGTCGGAGCCATCCAGATTCATGGAATAGATTCCCCTGCCCTCTACATCAAAGGTGGCGACAAAAAAGATTTTATCCCCTACTACCGTTACGTAGGTTGCACGCAAATCGTTTAATGCCTTATTGTCGCTGCCATCCAGGTTCATGCTATAAATCTTTCTGGCGTCGTCCAGATTGCTGTAGTAAATCTTATCCCCAACAATATTCAGGTAGCTGGTATTGACCGCGGCAATCTGCTCCTGGTCGGAAAGAC
>DBGCIZ010000182.1:0-2308 GCA_048355355.1 Christensenellaceae bacterium
TGAAGGCAGACGCGGAAAGCTATTTGGGAGAGACGGTGACCCAGGCGGTTATCACTGTTCCGGCGTATTTCTCTGACTCTCAGCGGCAGGCCACCAAGGATGCCGGCAAAATCGCTGGACTGGAGGTACTCCGTATCGTCAATGAGCCTACGGCGGCAGCCCTTTCCTACGGCCTGGATAAGGAAAACAGCCAGAAGATTCTGGTTTACGATTTGGGCGGCGGCACCTTCGACGTATCGCTGCTGGAGATTGGCGACGGCGTAATTGAGGTGCTGGCTACCAGCGGCAATAACCGTTTGGGCGGCGATGATTTCGATGAAAAGATTATGAACTGGATTATCTCGGAGTATAAGAAATCCGAGGGAATCGACCTCTCGAAGGATAAGGCGGCAATGCAGCGGCTGAGAGAGGCGGCTGAAAAGGCAAAAATCGAGCTTTCCGGCGTGATGCAGACAAACATCAACCTGCCCTTCATCACCATGGACGCCTCTGGCCCCAAACATTTGGATATGAACCTGACCAGGGCGCAGTTTGACAAGCTGACGGAGGATTTGGTGAGAAAGACGGAGGAGCCTACGATGAAGGCGCTGAACGACGCTGGAATCAAGGCCTCGGATATTGACAAGGTCATTCTGGTTGGCGGCTCGACCCGTATTCCCGCTGTGCAGGATATGGTAAAGAGATTGACCGGCAAGGAGCCCTTTAAGGGCATCAATCCGGATGAGTGCGTTGCCATGGGCGCGGCCATTCAGGCAGGCGTTCTGGGCGGCGAGGTAAAGGATGTCCTGCTGTTGGATGTTACGCCTCTTTCCCTGGGCATTGAGACGGTGGGCGGCATCTGCACCAGACTGATTGAGCGGAATACGACCATCCCGGCTAAGAAGAGCCAGATTTTCTCCACTGCTGCTGATGGGCAGACCAGCGTAGAAATCCACGTGCTTCAGGGCGAGCGCGAGATGGCAAGGGATAACAAGACGCTGGGCCGCTTCACGCTGACCGGCATTCCCGCTGCGCCCAGAGGTGTGCCCCAGATTGAAGTAACCTTTGATATTGACGCCAACGGCATCGTCAAGGTTTCTGCAAAGGATTTGGGCACCGGCAAGGACGCCAACATCACCATCACGGCTTCTACCAATCTGTCCGACGAGGATATCGATAGGGCAGTGAAGGATGCCGAAAAGTTCGCCGAGGAGGATAAGAAGCGCAAAGAGGAAATCGAAGTGAAAAACAACGCCGATTCTCTGGTCTACCAGACGGAAAAGACCATCAAGGATTTGGGCAACAAGATTTCTCAGAGCGACAAGGAAATGCTGGAGAGCAAGATTGCAGATTTGAAGAAGGCTCTGGAGGGCCAGGATACCGGCATGATTAAGACGGCCAGCGAGTCCTTGACCAACGCCTCCTATGAAGTCTTTGGCAAGGCATATCAGCAGGAGCAGGCTCAGCAGCAGGGCGCTGCCGGCGGCGCCACAGGCCAGGAGCCCCCGAAAGATGACAATGTGGTAGACGCGGATTACGAAGTCGTAGATGACGACGACAAAAAGTAAGCGGCGGAATATACTATATTAGCTACACGCAGGACGACAAAGAAGGCGGCATTGGTTCGCCTTCTTTGTGCGGGTTAAACGACAATCGAAAGGGCGAAACAATTTGGCGAACAAGGATTATTATGAGACGTTGGGGGTAGACAAAAACGCCAGCGCGGAAGAGATAAAAAAAGCATACCGGCAGCTGGCAAAGAAATACCATCCCGACATGAATAAAGACGACGAAAATGCAGCCCAGAAGTTTAAGGAGGTCAACGAGGCATATCAAGTCCTCTCGGATGAATCGAAGCGGGCGCAGTATGACCAGTTTGGCTCCGCTGCCTTTGACGGCAGCGCGGGAGCGGGCGCTGGTGGCTTCGATTTCAGCGGCTTTGGTGGCTTTGGAGATATATTTGATACGATTTTTGGCGGAGGACGTGCTGCGCCGAGAAATGGCCCCAAACGAGGCAATGATGTAGAGGCCAGCATTACCATCACCTTTGAGGAGGCTGCCTTTGGCTGCAAAAAAGAGATTACCGTAACGCGCAGGGAAAAGTGCGACGAGTGCAACGGCTCTGGCGCGGCGCCTGGCAGCTCGGTCAAGACCTGCCCCACCTGTGGTGGAACTGGCCAGGTGCGGCGGGAACAGCGCACTATGATGGGAAGCTTTATGAATGTATCGACCTGTACCACATGTAACGGGGAAGGAACCATCAAGGAGCATCCCTGCGAAAAATGCCGCGGAACAGGGCGGGTCGGCCGTTCCCGCACCATCAGCGTCA
>DBGCIZ010000183.1:0-3891 GCA_048355355.1 Christensenellaceae bacterium
ATAGGCCAGCATGATGGTCTTCCCAACCTGGAGAAGCTCATGGGCGAGAGCCTCCTGAGCGATTCCCTGGCCGAAATATACCTTGGTGGGATAAGAATAAGTAAATTGGTTCATAACTAGGTTCCTCCTAAAAATGGTTTTGCTTGCTATGCGGCGTGGCAAAGACGCCGCGCCGGGGTCAGCTGTCGCCAGCTATCTGGCAGTTGGCCTGAACCAGTTCCTGAAGGGAAATGTGATCATTGCGATATCGGGCAAGAGGATTCTTCTCCGGAATGGTTAGGCCAATGGCTTTTTGTGGGCAGGCATGGGCGCAGGCCAGGCAGATTTGGCACTTTCCCGGCAGGTACACGGCCTTGCCCTCTTCCATATGGATAGAAGCGGAGGGACAAACCATGGCGCAGATACCGCAGCCAATGCAGGCCTCCGTAATACGCAGGAGATGCTGCCAGAGATGGGCGGGAATCTGGCTGGTGCGACGGAGAAAATCCCGGTGGGCAGCCCGGTCTGCCTCGCTGACTGGGGCAATCCAGCATCGGCGGGCCCTCAGGTCGGCAAGGATGGCGGCCAGCTGCCCTGGGATGTCTTTATCCGCTTTCTTCTGCTCCTCCATGTCAAAACTGGGGAGCCAGTTGTCTGCCATAAGGACGACATTGATGTAAGCTGGAGTGATGCCGCAGGCCTGGCATAGGTCCTTGGCCAGTTCAGGAGCGCCGCCATGCCGGTTCCCATAGGTAAGGAGCAGATAGAAATAGCTGGTATGAAAGACGGCTTTCTTTAAAAACGCCTGAACCATAGGGGGAACCTGGTGCCCATAAATAGGGGCGACGATTCCAATGCTGTCGGCTGTAAATTCCAGGCGATGCTGCCCCATCACCTGCGGGATACTTACGGGATTCCCTTCAATCTGCTTGGCTACGTAAAGACTGTTGCCTGCGCCAGTAAAGTAAAAGATCATGCGCGCTCCTTTTCGGTGCCCTTGCACCTCAGTGCTATCTGTGATATAATCCGGTGGGAGCTACCGGTTGATACTGTCGATTATAATTTCCGGTTGTAACAACCGGTCAGGGGGATTTGAGGAGATATTTATGAATTTTTTGTAAAGGACGAGGAGAGGCAGATGCGCTACACAATGATGCAGGTTTGCCGAGAGGCGGACATGACTTACCAGACGCTAAAATTTTACTGCAACCAGGGGCTAGTGCCAAACGTCAAGCGGGACGCAAACAATCGGCGCGTTTTTGACGAAAGAGACCTGAAATGGATTAAGGATTTGGTGTGCCTGAAAAAATGCGGCATGAGCATTCAGGAGATGAAGGAATACTTAGAGCTATGCCTTGAGGGAGAGGGAACCATCCCCAAAAGAAAGGAAATGCTGGCGAAAAAGCAGGCGGCGCTGCGGGCGTCCATTCAGGAGCTGGAGGATAGCGTGGCCTATATTGACTGGAAGCAGAATTTTTACGACGAGGTTCTGGCAGGGAAGCGCCCCTACGTCAGCAATCTCATCCGCGCGGAGGGGCAATAGACCGAGTTCTCCGCCTAAAAGCCGGAGGAGAACTGGGGGCGGTTTATAAACTGTTTCATTTTTATTTAACTTCTTTTAAACGAAACGAGCTACCATAAGACAGCGACAACAGAGAAAGGAGCTGCTGCAAAATGAACTTATCCTTTGGCCCCAACGCGGAACGGGGGCTCAGCGCCCAGCAGGTTGCCGAAAAGCGCAGCCAGGGCAGGCAGAACACCCAGCCGGAAAAGGCAACGAAATCCACAGGGCAGATTCTGAAGGACAATATCTGCACTCTGTTTAATTTATTTAACGCCCTGATTGCCATTGCGCTGGCCCTGGTGGGCGCATGGTCGAACATGCTGTTTATTCTGATTATTGCGCTTAACACGCTGATTGGCATCGTCCAGGAGCTGCACGCGAAAAAGCTGGTGGACGAGCTTTCCCTGCTCTCTATGCCTATGGCGAGGGTAGTAAGGGACGGAGCGCTTCTTGAAATACCAGTGCAGGAGCTGGTAGAGGAGGATGTGATGGAGCTGGACGCGGGGCAGCAGGTGTGCGCCGATGCCGTTATTTTGGCAGGCACTGTAGAAGTAAATGAATCCCTGCTGACGGGAGAATCGGATCCCATCCCCAAAGGAGCGGGGGAGCATCTTCTATCCGGCAGTTTTATCGTCAGCGGCCGGTGCCGGGCCTGTGTGGAGCATGTTGGGATGGAAAACTACGCGGCGAAGATTGCCCACGAGGCCAAAAAGCTGCGCAGAGTCAACTCAGAGCTGCTCTCTTCCATGCGAAAGGTGACCCGCTTTACCGGGTATCTGATTCCGCCGCTGGGAATCCTCCTGTTTCTAGAGGCCTTTCTGCTCCGGGGCGATGCCATCAACCATGCGGTCGTTACCACGGCGGCAGGGCTGCTTGGCATGCTGCCCAAGGGGCTGGTCCTCCTCATCAGTATCAGCCTGGCCGTGGGAATCATTGCCCTTTCGAAAAAAAGAGTGCTGGTGCAGGAGCTGTTTGCCTTGGAAACTCTGGCGCATGTGGATACCCTGTGCCTGGATAAGACAGGCACCCTGACCCAGGGAAATATGCAGGTGGAGGAGGTAGTCTTGACAGATTTGGGACGCTCCATGGCCTTTGAGGAAATCATTGGCTCCTTCCTCCGCGCCACAGACGACAACAACGCCACCTTTCAGGCCCTGCAGGCCCATTTTGCGCCCAGCGAAGGCCTTTTGCCGGTGGAAAAGATTCCGTTTTCGTCTGAGCGGAAGTGGAGCGCCGTCCAATTTCAGGACTTTACCTTTGTAATAGGCGCGCCGGAGCGACTTGCCGGAAAGGACGCTCTGTTTTGGGAAAAGGAATTTGCCGCAGGGCGGCGCGTCCTAGTGGCGGGGATAACGGAGCAGTCCGTAGCGGCGGACAGGCCTTTGCCGGAAATCCAGCTGCTGGCCTCTATCGTGCTTTCAGACCCAATCCGCCCCAACGCCGCAGAAACCCTGGCCTATTTCCAAAGGGAGGGCGTGGATTTAAAGCTGATTTCCGGGGATAACCCTGCGGCAGTGGCCGCCCTGGCAAAAAAGGCCGGATTCCCGCAAGCGGAGCGTTTTATTGACATGAGCAATGAGACGGAGGAGGCAGATGTGGAAAGGGCTGCCCAGGAATATTCTGTATTTGGGCGGGTATCTCCTCTCCAGAAGCGGCAGTTGGTGCAGGCGCTGCAGCGGCAGGGGCATTCCGTAGCGATGACGGGAGACGGGGTCAACGACTTGCTGGCGCTGCGGGAGGCGGATTGCAGCATTGCAGTGGCAGCGGGAAGCGACGCCGCAAGGCAGATTTCCCAGGTGGTCCTGCTGGATTCGGATTTCTCTGCCCTTCCGAACGTATTAAATCAGGGCCGCAGGGTCGTAAATAATATTACGCGGGTGGCGGGCGTGTTCTTTGTAAAAACCCTGTATTCGGTTTTTCTTTCCGTGGTGTGTCTGCTGCTGAACATTCCGTTCCCGCTGGTGCCCATTCAGGTGACGCTGATAGATTTGATTATAGAGGGCTATCCCTCGTTCTTCATGTCCTTTGAGCCCAATGGGAAAAAGGTAACGGGGCGCTTCCTCCCCACCGTAATGCGGCGGGCGTTGCCCAACGCCGTCTCAATCCTGGTTTGCTTTCTGCTCTGGCTGGGGCTGGCCCAGGTGGTGCCAATTCCAGAGGCGCAGGACAGCACCCTCTTCTATCTGCTGGTGGGGACGGTTGGCGTTCAGGCTGTATTCAAGGCCAGCTGGCCCCTGAACAAGCTGCGGACGTTCCTCTGCGTTACCATGACGGTTGGCTTTTATGGGGCGGTGATTTTGTTCCATACGCTCCTCCAGGTGGCGCTGCCCACGGGCATGACGCTCCTG
>DBGCIZ010000184.1:0-2501 GCA_048355355.1 Christensenellaceae bacterium
CCTTATCCACAATGTTGATAGACAGCCGCCCGCTCTCCTTAATGCCCCGGTTTGTGTAATGGGCCTTTGCCAGGCTGACCATCACATGGTCATGACCCATTATGCCCATGTGGCCGGCCAGCAGCCAGTTTGGCTTTCCTTCCACCATGGCCCCTATGACTGCTAACGGCATAGGATAAAGCGCCAGTGTATTTCCAATCCTCTTTTTCACGATAGATTCCCTCCAAACTAAGTATTGATAAAATTTTCGCCGTCAAACCTGCGGATTTCTTCGTCTCTGCTATCCGTCGATGTTTACCAGCTCACAGGCACGGCTGCCCAGGACGATTTCCTCTGCATGCCCAGCGTATGCAGGCCTGGTCCAGCGCTACAGGGTCATAGGAAGCCAGAATGCCGATGTGGTTCCTATCCGGCTCTGCCGGGCTGCCGTCGCAGTCGCAGTCTACGCTTAAACGGTTCATCACATTGATATACAGGATATTTCCGTCCGGATCATCCACTACGGACTTTCCCGCCTCGGCCATGCTCTCCAAAAAAGCGTCCTAGTCGCCGCCGTACCCTGCCAATGGCGTGTTCTTTAAAATGAGATAATACGATAAAATAATCGTAATTGGCAAAATTAGCGCCTACCTCGTTTTCCGTCAAATTGCTGCCGCCCGTAACCGGCAGGGTCATAGAGCCGTTTTCATCCATAATATCCACATCGGCAATGGCCGTGTTACATTCCACAATGGTGGGGTTGCCCAAGGACTGCGCCAGGTCTCCAATCAGTTTCGGGCGAAGGTCGTCGCTTCCCGGTTCCCCTGTGGAAAGCTTCACCGCAATATTACCAGAGGAGCCTTCATCACACCCGCTCACAGCAACGCCAAAGAGAGCGCAAATCCTCTTTTCATTCGGCGCCTTTTTCCTGTGGAACCAACGATCCCTTTCCGTTCTTTTTCCCTGGCAGCCTACGCAGTAGTCTGGAGGCATAATAGGCCAGGAATACAAAGGCCCCCATCATGGCAAAGTAGTCCCAATAGAACAGGGCAATTGGCTCGTTGAAATCCAGAAACACAAATTCGCTTTGCAGCAGCATGTAAATGGGGAAATCCCGCTGGATAAATGCGATAATGCCGTATATTGCAAGCCCTGCCCCCAAAACGGGCCACAAAACCTTTCTCAAGCGGGAGGGTTGGCGCAGCCGCAGTCCCTTTCTGGCTCTGGCGAGAAGCATGCCCCAGTGAAGGCCCAGATGCAGCGCCATCAGGACGAACCCCCAATGGGAGGCCGCCATGTGCAAAAGCCGCGCAAAGGACATCCCTCCCTGAATCCCCAGGAATCCAAAAACATGGTTGGATAGCATGATTCCGCTGACCATCAGGCCTACCATGGCCAGAAATGCCAGCAAATCCACCACCAGCTGCAAGATACGCGCAGGCGCATACTTCCCGCGAAACAGACTTCGATACCAGCCTTTGTTTAGGATGTGATGGGCAAGGAACAGGACCAGCATGCCCGCGCCTACCCACTCGTGGGCTGCGTCTCCCCAGAACTGATACCCCATCATAAACAGCAACCCCAGAGTCATGAGGATATCTACCCCGATTTTGACGGTTCCCTTTGGCTTCATTCCATTGCCTCCCCGTCAGGCCAGGTTCAGGCCGGTCAGCCACTCGCTCACCTCGCCCTGGGCATCCACCAGCTGCCCCTCTGTAACTGCCAAGCCTTCTAATATGGTCGCTCCTGGCGCGCTTTCCTCCAGGCCGGACAGGCTTCTCCCAAACCCGCCGCTAGAGCTGGTGTTAAAGGGAATCAGCGTCTTTCCTTCAAAGTCATAGGACTCCAGGAACGTATAGACCGCCATTGGCGCGTCGCTCCACCATATTGCGTGTCCAAATTGATACAATCAACATCTTGTGGCTATCGTTTTCTGATTTGTGAAACCACTACAAGATATGCGCTTTTTCATTCTTACCCGCGCACCCACATGGTATTGGGTATCGTTTTTTGACTTGCAATTCCAGACTTAACGGCCGCTTTCTTTCCTATTAAAAGAAGTCTACCGTTTTTCGATTTGCTATCGTTTTTATTTTACATCAAATCTGCGTAAGAATCCACCACAGATAAAGGCCCGGAACCCAATGCTCAAAATCTGGTTCCGGGCCTATTTTTACATCTCTGTTGTAATTTCCGTCCCGTTTCTAAAAGTAAAGACCACCCTGCCATCTGAATAGACTGTGGCGAAATCGACTAACTGGTAGAACAGCCGATCATCAAAAGCAAGCGGCAGTTCATGGATTTCCCCAAGTTCAAACAGGAATCCGCTGAAAATATCATATTTGAATTCTCTTTCTTTTCGCTCTTTTTCCAGGCTGTCCATTCTGCTTTCCAGTGCGGCATACCGGCTGACATATCCATCATACCGTTTCCGGTAATCGTTCTGATCCATTTTCTTTGTAGCGTTTTCGTCTATCAGTTTCTGGATCATCCCCGTGATCACTTCCATTTCATTTCTGACC
>DBGCIZ010000185.1:0-2154 GCA_048355355.1 Christensenellaceae bacterium
AAAGCGGTATCCCACGCCCCAAACCGTCTGAATATGCCGGGGCTCAGAGGGAATCTCTTCTATTTTTTCCCGCAGACGGTTGATATGGACTGCCACCGTTGCGTTATCCCCCAGCGCATCCAAGCCCCAAATCCGCTCATACAAAGTCTCCTTGCTGAATACGATATCCGCGTTGGACATGAGGAATAACAGAAGCTCATATTCCTTATTTTTCAGCTTCACCTCTTCTCCGTTGACAAGGACGCGCCTCGCATCCTCCTGTATGAGAATATTGCCCATCCGAAGCTGCGCTGTGGCGCAGGCGCCCTCCCTTTTCAGGCGGTCGTATTGCGCAAGGTTTGCCTTAATCCTAGCCACCAGCACATTGGGCGAAAAGGGCTTGGTAATGTAATCGTCTGCGCCCATGCCCAGGCCCTTAATCTTGTCGATATCCTCCTGGCGGGCTGTCACGATTAAAATGGGGATATCCAGCGCCTCCCGCAGGGTGCGGCATACAGCAAAGCCATCCACGCCGGGCAGCATCAAATCCAGCAAAATCAAATCATATTGGCCTGATTTTCCCTTGGCAACGCCGTCGTCTCCCGTGGCGGCGATATCCACCTCAAACTCGTTTATCGCCAAATAGTCTCGCTCTATGGCGGCAATGGTCTCGTCGTCCTCAATAATCAAAATCCGCCTCATTCTTCTCCCCCTTCTGCCAATGGGATTTGCAGCGTCATTCTCAGGCCCCCTCCCGGCAGATTTTCGGCGTGGATTGCGCCGCCCATTCGCGCCGCGCCTTTCGCGACGATGGCCAGCCCCAAGCCGCTGCCCTGCTGGGGATTATTTCGAGAGGGCTCGCTTCGATAAAATACGTTAAATAGCTTCGGCAGCGCCGCCTCCGGAACGCCGGGCCCGTCGTCATCTACAGATAAGACAAAATTCTGCCCGGAAATTTTTCCCGAAATGTATGCCTGCCCCACCGCCTGATTCCTATATTTTGCGCTGTTATCCAGCAAATTCATCAAAATGCTGCGGAAGTAGATTCCATCTACCTCGATGATGGCGTCCTCCGGCATGTGCCCCATGGTAATCTCCAGGCCTCTTCGTCGGTATTCCTCCTTGGAGGCACGGATAAAATCGCCAACCTCCTTGCCTGCGTTCAGTTTCTCTGGAGCATAGGGATATTCTCCCATGTCCATCTTGGAAAACAGAAACAGCCTTTTCACCATCTCGTCTATTTCCATCGTTTTGGCGCGGACGATAGATAAATAGGCCCTCTGCTTTTCCCCTGTGTCCGCCACTCCATCCAGCAGGCCCTCTACATAGGCGCAGATGGAGGTCAGGGGAGAGCGGATATCGTGCGAAATGCTGGCAAGCAGCTCCTTTCGGCCTTCCTCCTCCTTTTGAGATTGCTCCACCGATGCGCGCAGCCGGGCCGCCATATCGTTAAAATCCTCGCAAATGGGCTGAAATTCATCCTGGCTGCCATAGGCTATGCGATGGGACAAATTCCCATCCCGAATTTGGTGAACCCCCTCTGCCAGAGTGTGCAGCGGGCCGGATATATGCTGAAAGACGAAGCGGGTTAAAAAGCGATTCGTCAGCAGGACGGCCAAAAGGGCCACTCCCACGACGAACAGGCCGAAGAAAACCGCCGTCCTCTTCAAGCTCCCACCCTCTAGGGATATGACGGGATTGTAAAGCTTCATTTGATACGTTCCGCCGTTAGCGGTAAGCTGCGTCCCAAATAAATCCGCCTCCCTGTCCGATACTAGGCCGACGCCACCCAGCGCCGCCAGCTCCTCTCGGGCTTCGCCCAGCTCATGCTGGCTCAGCAGCCGGTATCCGGCGTTGGGCGCAGCCGCGGAGGTGAGCAGAAGCAGCCCGGCGGCCAGGGCGAGAACGGAGAGCACCGCGGGGATTGCAATCATCAGGATGTTGGAGAGAAAGAGCCTCCTTTTAATGGTCATAGCCATGCACCTCCTGCCATCATTCTATCCCCCAATTATAAAATAACTTTAAATCAGCGGATGAAAAGGCAGACAAAATCCAAAGCTTCACCTCGCCGGCGCAGGCTACTGCTCCGTCATGCAGCCCGGCGATCCCTTCGCCGGATGAGCGCCGCCACACCGCGCTCTATCCCAAGGCTGAGGAGGGCAAAGCCTGCAAACA
>DBGCIZ010000186.1:0-1951 GCA_048355355.1 Christensenellaceae bacterium
GCAAGGGCGCACCTCGTGGCAGGGGGCGCCTTAATGATGGAAATCGGCTGGGACCAGGGGCCCGCGGTGCACGACCTGCTGCTGGAGCAGGGCTACGGCAGCATTGAAATTTTGAAGGACTGGTCCGGCCTGGACCGGGTCGCCATAGGAAGGATGAAGGAAAGCAGTCTATGAACGAAAAACTGGAAGAAATCAGCAAGCGCTATGAATATCTGACGGAGGAAATTGGCAAAAGCGAGGTCATCGCCAATCAGGAGCTTTGGCAGAAGCTGGTCAAGGAGCATTCGGAGCTGGAGGAAATCGTCGCCAAATACCGGGAGTACCAGTCTGCCCAGGGGCAGTTGGAGGAGCTGAAGGAAATGGCCCGGGAGCAGGAGGACGACGAGGAATTTCGCGCCATGGTAGAGGAGGAGCTGGCCCAGCTGGAGCAGCGGCTTCCTAAGCTGGAGGAGGAGCTCCGCTTCCTGCTCATCCCCAAGGACCCTAACGACGATAAAAACGTCATCCTGGAAATCCGCGCCGGCACCGGTGGGGAGGAGGCCTCTCTCTTTGGCATGGATTTATACCGGATGTACACCCGCTACGCAGAGCGGAACCGCTATAAGACGGAGCTCCTCTCCTCCTCCTTTACGGAGCTGGGGGGCGTGAAGGAAGTGGTTTTAAACATTTCCGGCAAGGGGGCCTTTTCCCGGCTGAAATACGAAAGCGGCACCCACCGGGTGCAGCGGGTGCCGGAGACGGAGAGCGGCGGAAGAATCCACACCTCTGCGGCTACGGTGGCTGTGCTGCCGGAGGCAGAGGATGTTGACGTCCAGATTAACCCAAACGACATCCGGGTGGACGTGTTCCGCGCCGGCGGCCATGGCGGCCAGTGCGTCAACACGACGGACTCCGCCGTCCGCATCACCCATTTGCCTACGGGCATCGTCGCCACCTGCCAGGATGAAAAATCCCAGCTGAAAAATAAGGAAAAGGCCATGAAGGTGCTGAAATCCAGGCTGTATGAGCAGCTGAAGGCAGAGCAGGACAAGGAATATGCGGAAAACCGCAAAAGCCAGGTGGGCAGCGGAGACAGAAGCGAGCGCATTCGCACCTATAACTTCCCCCAGGGCCGGGTTACGGATCACAGAATCGGCCTGACTCTCTACAAGCTGGAGGCGTTTCTCGACGGGGATATGGACGAGGTCATCGACGCCCTGACCTATGCGGACAAGGAAAAGAGCATCGCAGAGATTGGGCAGTGAGATGGAAACCAGAATCTTTGATTTGAGCAGGGAATGGGAGGCCGGCATGGAGGCCGGCGCTGCCGCCATTCGGGAGGGGAGGCTTTGCGTATTCCCCACGGAGACGGTCTACGGCATCGGCGCGGACGCCATGGCCCCAGAGGCAGTGGGGGAGATTTTCCGCGCCAAGGGAAGGCCCCAGGATAACCCCCTTATCGTCCACATTTACGATATGGAGCAGGCGGAGCAAATCGCAAGGGAGATTTCCCCCATGGCCCGCAGGCTGATGGAGGCTTATTGGCCCGGCCCCTTTACGGCGGTGGTGCCCTGCCGGGGCAGCGTGCCGCGGGAGGTGACGGCGGGGCTGGATACGGTGGGCATCCGCATGCCGTCCCACCCCGGGGCCAGAGAGCTGCTTAGGCGGAGCGGCAGGCTCATTGCCGCCCCCAGCGCCAACCTTTCCGGCAGGCCCAGCCCCACGCGGGTGAGCCACGTGGTGGACGATTTTCTGGGCCGGGTGCCCGTGATTTTGGACGGCGGCGATTGCAGCGTGGGCGTGGAGTCCACGGTGGTAGATTTGACGGGCGACGTCCCGCTGGTGCTGCGGCCGGGCGGCGTGACGCCGGAGATGATTCAGGCTCAGGCAGGCCGGGTGGCCGTATCCCCCGCCGTGCTGGACGGCCTGCAGGAGGGGGAGCAGGCTGCCTCCCCCGGCATGAAATATAAGC
>DBGCIZ010000187.1:0-3278 GCA_048355355.1 Christensenellaceae bacterium
GGAAAACTTCCGCCAGCCGTTTACCGTAGAGGAGCTGGCAGAGCAGAGAAACATGAGCGTCTCCCTCTTTCATCAAAAGTTTAAAAGCGCCGTAGGAATGGGCCCCCTGCAATGTCAGAAGCGGCTGCGGCTAACAGAGGCCAGGCGGCTGATGCTGGATGAAAGCCGAAATGTGACAGAGGCAGCGGGGGGAGGTAGGTTACGAAAGCCTTTCTCAGTTTATCCGGGATGATCGGAAGATGTTTGGCGCAGCCCCCAGAGAGGACATTTTAACTATACAGAGACAGCTGAAGAAATAGGCAATTTTTTTGGAGAAGCGGGCAAGCCCCGGTCAAGACCTCCTTGTTATACTGGCATTGATGCAAAAAAGGGCCTCTGGCCTGCATCAATTTCGGATATGGATGGATGTTCCAATGATTTTAACAGATGAGCTTTGCAACAGGCTATGCGCCGCTGCAAAGGAAAAGAGCAGAGAGCTGGGTGTGGATATCAGCTTTGCCATCAGCGATGAAAACGGCCTGCCCAGGGCATACCGCAGATATGGAGAGGCACTGGTTTTGAGCATAACGCTGGTGCCGGGGAAGGCGTATACAACTGCCGTGACACAATGCAAAACCAAGGACGTGGCGGCGGCCGCGGCGGAGGGTGCTGCGTTGATGGCAATTCAGACAAACGACCCAAGGATAACGCTGGTTGCATGTGGATACCCGCTGTTTGCAAACGGAAAAATTGCCGGTGGCATCGGCGTAGGCGGCGGGACCGAGGCGCAGGACTGCGCAATTGGGGAATACGTGGTCTCCGTATTTGAAAAGCTGACCTGTTAAAGGGCTCTTGCGAGAAGAAAAAAGCCCGGCGCATGTTGCGCCGGGACTTTTGGGTTTTTTGCTTATTTTGCCCCCAGGGCAGCCATAGTGATATAGTTATAGGGCTGGTTGAAGTGGGGCAGGAAGAAGATATCCAGCAGTTTCAGCTTATCGATGGTGACGCCCTCCTCAATGGCCAGGGAGAACATGTGAATGCCCATGGAAATATCCTCGTAGGAGGCCATCTGGGCGCCTACCACACGGCGGGAGGACTTCTCGTAGATGATGCGGATTTTTACCGGATGGTTTTCCTTAATAAAGCCAGGCTTTTGCAGGTCCTCGTAATCGGTGTATGCAACCTCCATGCCGGCCCGCTCCGCAGCCTTCAGGTTCAGGCCCGTGGAAACCATCTTATAGCCATAGATGCTGATGCCGTTGGAGCCCTGCACGCCGATAGACTCCAGCGCTGTGCCACAGGCGTTATGGGCGGCGACAATGCCGCTGCGCACAGCATTGGTAGCCAGGGCGATATAGGCAGGCGATCTGAGGGCGTTGCTATAGACGGTGGCGCAGTCGCCAATGGCGTAAACATCCGGCAGGCTGGTCTGCTGGTGGGAATCTACCAGGATGGCGCCGTTGCGGAACTGCTCCAGCTTATCTCCAGCCAGCTTGTTATTGGGGACGAAGCCAATGGCCAGAATGACCAGCTCTGCATCGTATTGCCCCTTATCGGTTACCAGAGCACAGACCTTGCCGTCTTGCCCCTTCAACTCCTTGACGGTTTCGCCGAAGTGAAGCTCCACGCCGTTTTTCGCCAGAACCTCGTCCATATCGTGGGAGAACCAGGGGTCATAGTAGCTGGCCAGCGTAGTATCCAGCGCTTCAAAGAGGCGGACGCTCTTGCCGCGGCGCTGCACAGCCTCGGCAATTTCTACGCCAATATAACCGGCGCCAACCACTGCTACGTTTTTCACCGTGGGGTCGTCCAAGGTTTTGTCAATCTTCTGACCATCCTGGAACAGCTTGACCACATCCACATTTTCCAGCCCGAGGCCTTCAATTTTGGGGATGATAGGCAGGGAGCCAGCGGCGAGAATCAGCTTGTCGTAGGATTCGCAGAGCTCCTGGCCGTCCTTGGTGGTAGCGTAGACCTTTTTCGCATCGTAGTCGATTTTCGATACCTCGGTTTCCATATAAACCGTGGCGCCCTTTTGCTCCAGCATTTCTTTTGAGCTATAGAAAAGGCCATCCGTGCCGTCAATCTGACGGCCTACCCAGAGCGCTGTGCCGCAGCCCAGATAGCTGATGTTGGAGTTCCGGTCCAGAATGACCAGCTCATTGCCGGGATAATTATCCAAAATGGTGTTTGCCGCCGCAGTGCCGGCATGATTCGCTCCTACTAATACGATTTTGCTCATGGTAACCTCCTGAGAATAAATTTCGATATCAATTATAGTTATTAATCAGCAGATTTTGCCTGGTCTACACATGTATTGTGAAATAAAAATCAAAAAATATGCGAAATTTTATCTGAAGCAGGAAAGAAAAAAGGCCTGCCCTAGGGCAGACCTGCTGAGATACTACAGAGCCTGAACAAATGCGCCCCTTTGGTTGAAGGGAACCAGCAAGGGCTTCCAGCCACCGCCAATGCCTTGAAGCCGTTCCTCCAGCCTGGGAAGGAAGGCGGAATCATCTGGGGCAAAGGCCAGAATCGTGGGGCCTGCGCCGGAGAGACATGCGCCATAGGCGCCGGCGGAAAGAGCGGCCTGCACCACTCTATCAAAGTTTTGGATGAGCCCCTTGCGGTAGGGCTGATGAAGCCGGTCGTCCAGAGCGACCCGGAGGAGGGAATAATCCCCCGAATAGAGAGCCGAGACAAACAGGCCCATGCGTCCAATATTGTGGACAGCGTCTGGAACGGACACAGCCTTGGGCAGCACCTCTCTGGCACGTCTGGTGGACAGGGTGAAATCCGGCACCAGCACCGCTACCATCAGGTCGTTTTTGACGGCGATGGGGCTGGTAATAATTTGCCCGTCATCCTGAACGCTGATGCACACGCCGCCGTAAATGGCGGGGGCGGCGTTATCCGGATGGCCCTCCATAACAGTGGCGATTTCAAGCCGCTCGCTTTGGGAGAGAGGATGGCCCAGCAGGGTTTCGGCAATCATGATGCCGGCGACGATGCAGGCCGCCGAGCTGCCTAACCCGCGCGTATGGGGGATGTTCCCATATTGCTTCATATACAGACCGGGCAAGGGCTTGCCGATGGTCTGGGCAGCCTTTTTCGCCGCGCGGTAGATGAGGTTGCGCCCATCCCGCGGAACCGCAAAGGCAGCCCCCGGCGTTTCGATGACCAGGCCGGAGGGCCGCGCTTCAAAATCTACATAATTAAATATATCCACCGCCAGGCCGGCCGTATCGAAGCCGATGCCGATATTGCCGCTGGTGGCGGGAACTGTTACCCGAAACATG
>DBGCIZ010000188.1:0-3181 GCA_048355355.1 Christensenellaceae bacterium
AAAAGTAACAATCCTGTGAATATTCAGTAAAAAATAGGTTATAATATAAAGAGAAGCGGCTAAATTGTATTGACAAATCGTGATAAATAGCGGATAATACAATCATAATAGGGATGTAGCATGGACGATTGGATGAAATTGTGGCAGCGGTCCCGAATCTTTTTTTATCAATCAATAGGTTTTATTTGTACCACCTGAACGAAAATTGATTTGACGAATTTGCTAAAAATAATTCCGATTCCAGACTGAGGTCTTCTCTGATGTAGATGTAAATGTCCGGCGCGGCGGCTGATTAGAGAGTGGTTTGCGCATGATAGGGATCTTTATGCTGTTTGGACGGGAAAATATAAAGTTTTGAAACTAGGAAAGGAACGAGCATGTATGGATATTGAATTGCTGAAAACAAAAAGCCTCAATGATTTGAGAGAGATTGCCAAGCTCGCAGGGATCAAATCGGTTACTACATTTAGAAAAGGGCAGCTGTTGGAAAAGCTAATTGCCCTGGCAGAGGCGGAGCAGCGAAAATCCGGCGATGCAGGGGAGACCGGGGAAAGCAGGCTCCGAAGCGAGGCAGAGGCCAAAGCCATACATGAAGAGACCGGCGGCAGAGAGCGGCGCCGCGTTCATGCGGAGCCGGCGGAGGAGCCGGAGCAAAAGCAGGAGCGGGACGACCGGAAGCCGGAGGAGGAGACCGGCAGGCCCGGCCGCCAGAGAATCATAGAATACGTGCCCAACAACGACGCAGTCAACGAGCTTTTGAACACGGGAGACTGCAAGGATGCCGAGGGCATTTTGGAGGTGCATCAGGACGGATACGGCTTTTTGCGCAACGAAAACTACCTGCCGGGGAACAAGGACGTATACATCTCCATGGCGCAAATCCGCAAGTTCAACCTGAAAACAGGCGACAAGGTCACCGGCAAAACCCGCCCGGCAAAGGACGGGGAACGGCTGCTGGCCATGCTTTACATTGAATCCGTCAACGGCGGGAGCGTGGAGGAGTGCGTCAACAGAAAGCCCTTTGAGGAGCTGACCCCCATCTACCCAGACCACCGCTTTAAGCTGGAAAACGTCCGGGCGTCGCGGGATCTTTCCATCCGCCTGATTGATTTGGTCTCCCCCATCGGCATGGGGCAGAGAGGCATGATTGTGGCGCCGCCAAAGGCCGGCAAGACCATCATGCTGAAAAAGATTGCAAACAGCATCACCACCAATTACCCGGATGTAGAGCTGCTGGTGCTGCTCATTGACGAGCGGCCCGAGGAGGTTACGGATATGCAGCGCTCTATTAAGGGCGAGGTGGTCTACTCCACCTTTGACGAGAAGCCGGAGAACCATACCCGGGTGGCGGAGATGGTCATTGAGCGGGCCAAGAGGCTGGTGGAGCATGGCAAAAATGTAGTAGTCCTGCTGGACAGCATCACCAGGCTGGCCAGGGCCTATAACCTGACGGTGCCCCCTTCGGGGAGAACCCTTTCCGGCGGCCTCGACCCCAGCAGCTTATACAAGCCAAAGCGGTTTTTCGGCGCGGCGCGGAACATCGAGGGCGGCGGCAGCCTGACCATTATTGCTACGGCTTTGGTGGAGACGGGGAGCCGCATGGACGAGATTATTTTTGAGGAGTTCAAGGGCACGGGCAACATGGAGCTGCATTTGGACAGACGGCTCAGCGAGAAGCGGATTTTCCCGGCCATCGATTTGGCGAAGTCCGGCACAAGGCGGGAGGAGCTGCTCCTTTCCAACACGGAGCGCGAGGGCATCTGGGCTATTCGCAAGGTGCTTTCCTCTGGCAATACGGCGGAGGTGACAGAGCAGCTGATTAGCATGCTGGTGCGGACCCAGACCAACGAGGAATTTTTGATGCGGCTTAGGGAGTGGCTGAACATCTGGGAAAAGGAAGGCTATAAGCTGACCCAGAGCAGGTATTGACGCGGCGGAAACGCCCCGGCAGGCAGCCTGCCCTGGGGTGGAAGGAGAAATAACAGAGCAACTCTGAGGCAATCGCCTTGGGGTTACTTTTTTTGTAGGGCACAAAATCCAGGGGAAGTATATTTTGCAATTTTTATGGCTATCATAATCATCACACAGGAAAGGTGAGGAATTATGATAGCCTATTTAAGAAACAGACAAAAAATGAAACAGGCCGGGGCGAGGCTCGTCTTTTTATGCACCATTTTGCTGACGGCGCTGGCGGTGGTGATTGGTCATCACGGGGAGGAATTCCGGCTGCACATTATCGCCAACAGCGACAGCCGCGCAGACCAGGCAGTGAAGCTGCTGGTGCGGGACGAGCTGCTGACGTATCTCAGCGGAAGGGATGCGGAGAATCTGGAGCAATACGTCCGGGAGCATACGGAGGAAGTTGAAGCGGTGGCCGAGGATGCGCTGGAGCGACGCGGCTTTTCCTACGGCGCGACGGCTCTGGTGGGCCCGGCGGAGTACCCCTGGAGGATACTGGACGGCAAGGCCTATCCGGCGGGGAGATATGAGTCCATCCGCGTGGTTTTAGGGGATGGCAACGGGCAGAACTGGTGGTGCATCCTGTTTCCCCCCTTCAGTTTGGTGGATGTAGAACAGGCGGAGGAGGAAGAGGTGGAGTATAAGTCCTTTTTAGTGGAGCTCTGGGAGAGCATTTTTGGGACAGGCACCCAGGGGGAGGAAGGACAAAGCTAGGGAGAGATGGAGCTTGCAGCTACAGGCGGCGTTCGGCTCCGCCCCCACAGCTGACCCCGCAACCCCCTTCTGGGAAGGAGGAGCGGTGCGGAGAGGGACCAGGCGGAGCTACATGATTTGAAGTTGAAAGGCAAGGTGGGTTTGGTCGGGCTCTCTGCGTTGCAGGTGTGAGGTGCAGAAAAGTTGGCAGAGGGGCAGGGTTGCTGGAGAGAAAGGAGAAGAGGGATTTTTTCGCAAGGGGCTAAGGGGGACGGTTCCGCATCGTCCCCCATCTCAAGCCTGGGTACGGAGATGCGCGGCGCGCCAAGGAAAGCGCTGGCACATCTCACGCACCAGGCTGGCTTCCGCCTCGCTGAATCCGCCACAGGCGGCGCTCGGCTCCGCCCCCACAGCTGACCCCACAACCCCCTTATGCGTCCAGGGGGCACCCCTGGAACCCGGTGGAGGGCGAAAAGCTGGCAAAAGCCAGAGGACAAGAGAAGAGAGAAGGCAAGGCCGCCCAATCCGA
>DBGCIZ010000189.1:0-3220 GCA_048355355.1 Christensenellaceae bacterium
CGATTTCATCAAAGAACGTGTGACCAAATTGGTTCGGAGCTGCCCTATCCCAGATACCAGAATATCCGAGCTGCTGGGCTTTAACAAAAGCTACCTTTCGCAGATTATTCGTGGGCTGCGCCTTCCATCCTTTTTGGGATTGGAAAAGATTTGCGACTTTTTTCAAATCACCCTTTCCGACTTTTTCAACCCGGAGTTCGACTGTTTGAACGACGTTTCCACCCAGTATCTGGCCCGCTGCCTTAGCCGGGAGGAAAACGCCTTCCTGCTCAAGCTTATCAAAAACAGGAGCCAGCTCCGCGCTATCAAAAATTTCATGGACGCGCTTGAGAAATAAACAAGCGTAGCAAAAGAGCTCTGCCGCTGGGCAGAGCCTCTTTCCTCTATGCCGTCTTAGCCCGGCGTGGCATATCCTGCCGTCCACGTAGATAAATCCAGGAAGGAGCCGTCTATGGCGCTGATGCCAAACATATTATCCTCCTCCCAATCGGCTACACTATAGTAAAACAGCCATGCCGGGGCCAGCATCCGACTTTCCGTGTCATCCTTGATTTGCTGCACCAAATTGCAGAGGGTCATGGTGTGGATGGTGATTTCCACAGTGCCCTCCGTCCCTTCAAATGCCTCGCTGTTGTTGTCAAAGCCGAAGCGAATGGCCTTTTTCGCCTGCTCCTTTAACTGTTCAAAATTCAGAAGGGCGACATTTTCATTCATGGTCTCTGTGATCTCCAGTGGATTTCTCCATTCAAATCCACTGATTCCATCTTCATCCACGTAAATTTGCAGGAACTCCTGAGGCCATTTATCGATATAAGTCTCCTGCTGAAAAAAATTCAAGATAAGCCCATCCTGCAAATAGTCCAAATCCACCGGTATCCTGCCTCCATCGTTTCTCGTCAGCGTCACCAGCCATCCAGTTGAGAGAATTTCCTGCGATGCCGGAATGACTCGGGCCTTCTCCAGCCGTGCAATACCCAGGTTCTCCAGCCCCAGTTCTTCGACGCATTCCATAACAGCCTGACGCGCCTCCTCTTCCGTCAGGTTTGTAGTAATGGTCGTCCCGGCTGGCTCGTCCGGCAGGGCAAAGCCTTCCGTTATCCAGCTCTCCGGCTGGATGAGCACATCATAATATCTATTATAATATATATTGTCACTCCTGAAAGAAATATGCGCCCGGCTGCCGTCCCCCCAAATGAAGGTCTTGGCATCCGGCCGGGAGATGCTCAGACTCTCGATATCCACTGAATCGAATCGTTCCTCCGGCGCATTGGCAATCCGTCGTTCCAGCTCTGCAATCTCCTCCGCCTGGCCCTCATACGGCACCCAGCTTCCCTTCTCTTCGCCATCCTGCAGCACATATTGTCCTCGTTTGGCCTGCACCAGCTGGTCCATCAAATCCTGCTTGGTGGGCTCCATCTTTTTCATGCCGTCGGCCCCCTCCGTGAAGTATGAGACAATTTTATGCAGCTCCGCGTCGTGAAAGGATCTCTGCCGCACCTTCCAGACTGGGCAGACCTCCCCTTCTCCCAAAATCACCTCCGGCGCAATATGCGCCGTCAGACCACGGACGGTGTAGGTCTCCTCCCATGGCGTTACGGTGTATTCCTCAAGGGAGGCCGCCTCCTCCAGTGGCGCACCGCTAATAATCTCCTCCAGCCTGCCGTCGCCTCGGTTGACCACGGCCGTCTGCTCCGGCGTCGGCTGGCATGCTGTTGCCAGCAATACGACGCCTGCCATCAGGCCAAGAAGCCTCCTATATTTTTTCATGCTTCTTTCCTCCATTTGTGGGGAGCATCGCGCTCCCCCGTCCGTCAGGCTGCCCAGCTATATCCATACCAGTTTCCGGCGCTGGCCATGTTGGTGCCGCTGGAACTATATGGATTGCTTACCTTTAAGTAGACATTCAAGCTACTGGTAGTGGGTGTTTGGTTGGCGCTAGTAATTCTCGCGTAAGCCGTGCTTTTCGTTAAACGTTTCGTCGCTCCCATCGCCGTCCCATCCTTTTTGGTCGGCCTTACATTTACAGTGGCCGGCGATTTCGACGGGGTATGGGTTACCTTCGTAGCCCGAACATAAAATTCTTCCCACCAGGTTCCCGTTGCGTGGTAGGATTTGCTGATATAGTCCGACGTTTGAAAATAAGATTTACAAACAGTAGACGTCCAGCTTGCTGTCTTGCTCACAGCAGCAGAGGCCGTGCTGCATAATCCCACCAGTAGAAAAACCGCCGTCATGCAACTTATTAGCCGTCTTAATACTTTACTTACTTTGTTCTTTCGTTTCATTACATTTTCCTCCGTTTACTTCTGCGTATTCTTAGCGTACCATTCTCTTCACTATATTATCCCCTCAGAACATAAAATCTTGCAACTCATTTCTAAATTTTTCAACAAATTTTTCACTTGGCAAATCAGCCCCATCTCAAATCCATTGCTCTGTTCTTACTCTATAACAATGCAAATACGGAGTATTGTCGTTGATACTCATTACTTTTTTCAACATACACCCTTTTAAGATTTTGTTTTTCAGTTTTTATAGCTCTATTTTTGGGCAAAGTAACAAACAAATCCGAAAAAACTATATAAATTCTCCTTCGCTTTCATAATGTATCCTTCTTCACAAAACAAAGAAACGGAACGAGCGTTTCTCGTTCCAACATGCTCACTATCGGCAATGTAGATATTTTTAACGGCTACCCGCAAAAAGTTGGCAGCGACAACGCACCGTCACGAGAGCGGTTACAACCGAGCAGGTAAGCAGAGCGCAACTTTTTGCGGAAAGGAGGAACAGCAAAGCAAACAAATCCCCCATCTCTTAGATGGGGGATTGTATGCGGAGCTTACTCCGACGTGGTTGAGCCTTACGGAATGGATATTTGTTTCGGTATATAAAAAATTCGCAAATCACTTACGCTTATCGAATATGATTGAAACTATCGATTTCAAAACCGAGAAAAGTTGGTAGCGCAGTGGAGGCGTTATGCCCGCGTTTACAAGGGCATAGCCGCAGCAAGCGAGACTTTTCTCGGAAAAGGAGCATCAGCGGCATAAGACAATGACCCCATCGCTTTTGCGATGAGGTCATGTCAATGTCGCTTGATGCGACGTGGCTCCCCGAGTAGGACTCGAACCTACAACCCTTCGGTTAACAGCCGAATGCTCTACCATTGAGCTATCGAGGATTATTAAAAATCCGGCAGCTACCTATCCTCCCACACCGT
>DBGCIZ010000190.1:0-3659 GCA_048355355.1 Christensenellaceae bacterium
GCTATAGCGCATAGAGTCCCATAGCAGCTGCGGGGTGCGCCCCGCCAGCAGCGTCTCCAGCCGTCTTTCCGTCATCTCTCTGCATTCCTGCAGCTTGCCGTCAATTCCGTTCATGCTCTGTTCTCCTGTAAAAACCGGTTCCGCGCCTGCATGGCCAGGCCACAGGCGTTGTCGGAAGCGAAGCGCTTCTCCGCAAAGGCCAGACCGTCAAGCCGTCCGTTCAAAAAATCCTTGATATACTGGTTGCACATGACGCCGCCAAACAGCAGCGCCTGCTCCACCCCCGTGCTTCGCCGGGCGTTGACGATTAGCTTCTCCAGGGTCTTTGCCACGCATTTCTGAACGGACAGGGCCACTGCCGCCGGGCTCTCCCCTTGGGCCAGCAGGCGCTCTGCCGCCGTCTCTGCGCCGGAGAAGCTGGCGCACATTCCCTTCACGCTGGATTTCAGCAGCAGGGGCTCTCCCCCCGCCATGGCCTCCAGTCCCGGCCCGCAGGGGAAGGAAATCCCCAGCCGGACGCCGATTCGGTCAATCAGCTGCCCCGCGGCAATATCGCTGGTCTGCCCCAGCTGCCGGATTTCCTCTATGATGCCTTCTCTGGCCGATACCAGCAAAACATCCGTGGTCCCGCCGGATACGTGTATACCCAAAAAATCGCCGTCCACGTCCCTTTGGAACATGGCAGCGCCAATATGTCCATGCTGATGGGTCAGGGGATACAGCCTGGCCCCTGTAGCGGCGGCAATCGCCCGCCCGAAGGAATCGCTCACTGCGAAAACGGGCATATAGGAATCCTTCTGGGGACGGGGCGCCGCGCTGACTGCTATGGCCCCCACTGGCTCCCTGGCCTCTACGGCCAGCCTTCCCATATGCTTTACATGCTGAAACACCATCTCAGACTGTCGCAGCCCTCTGCCTCCCGCAGGCACCCGCAGGGGCAGCCGGCGGTCCTCCAGCAGCCTGCCCTCTAAATCCACCGCCGCGAAGGAGGTGGTGTAGCAGCTGGTGTCTATCCCGAAAAAGACCATTTACGGCTCCTCGTCAGCCACAAAGGCGCCTAAAACCCCATTGATAAACTTGGGCGCCTTCTCGTGAGAAAACTTTTTTGCCAGCTCTACCGCCTCGTTAATGGCTACCTTTTTGGGCACCTCGTCCTTCAAATAGAGAAGCTCAATCATCGCCAGCCGGAGGATAGAGATATCCACCCGCGGCAGCCTGTCCAGCTTCCAGGAGCGGCAATATCTTTCGATGATGCTGTCCAATTCCTCGTGGTTTTTGTCGTATAATGCTAAAATTTTATTGATGTAAGACTCATGCTGGGCCTCGATTTGCGCCGTGTGGAGCACGTCCTCCATCTCGCGGAGGGTATCCTCTCCCGCCTCACCGGTCATGTCCCGCTCAAACAGAAGGCACATCGCCGCCTCTCTCGCCAGTCTCCTGCTCATGTAGTTCCCCTTGTCTCGTTTACTTTGTAAATCGCTTCATAATCCAGTCCTTCACGCCCTGCCGCACGGCCGGTACCGCGCCGATAAAGGCGCCCGCACCGCCCAGCACCGCTAAAAGCAGCGTCGGGAAGAACCCGATGGTCAAAAACAGGACGGCAATTAAAATCCCTGCCGCCGCGCCGATTAAGGTGGCCCTGTTTTTCTTCAAAAATTCCAAAAATGGCCCCATGGAAACACCCCGCTATCTGACCGGCGGCTGGTTTTGCTTCAAGGGCAGAATCTTAATGCCCACATAAGACACTGTCACGCCGGAATACTTTTCCACATACGTCTTCATGCCCTCTGTTACATCCTTGGTGGTCTGCGGCATCTCTACCTCCTGCTTTACTGAGAGATAAAGGTCGATTCTCACGGTCCGCTCCCCTGTGGGCCGCACTTGGGTCCGCTGGATGACAATCCCGTATATATCGTTGACATACCGCCTGGCTAGCTCGTCAATGGCCTCCAGGGTCACGCTGACGCTGCCGTCCGCCGTCTCCGCCAGCAGCACTGACGATGGCTCTACCTTTTTCGTCCCGAAAAACATCAAAATCAATGCCACGACGGCCACCACAATGGCGCATACTACCCAGATATATCGATAGTCCGAATTCGTCATGCCATAGACCAGTGCGTCTACGTCTACCGCGGGAATAACCCCCAGCGCTGCGCAGACGAGAAAAACGCAGACCCCGATAATGGCGATGAGAAATACCGTAAATACAATTCTCGTGCCGACTCCCATTCTCATTGTGGCTCCTCCGATTTTTTTTGCTTTTGTAGCTAACTGTTCCCGGTATGCTCCCGAATCATACCGGCCTTTCCCGCTCGATTACAACAACGCCTGCCCGGCTCTCCGGCAGGCGCGCAGGCCCAGCCCCCGGCAGCTTCCTGCCAGAGGCCGTCTGAAAAATTGGTTACGCTTCGGAATCCTCGCTTTCCGGTGCGACTGCAAGCTCTTTGAATTTGATTCCATCGATGGCGATGTTGACTGCGTAAACATTGAGGCCTGTCATCGTCTCCAGGGCTTTCTTCACGCTCTCCTGAATATTTCTGCACACTTCAGGCACAATAGCGCCGAACTCTACCACGATTTGAATGTCAACACTAACAGAGTTCTCGTTTACAGTGACTTTCACTCCTTTGGTGAGGTTCTTTCTGCCCAAAAGCTCTACGATGCCGTCCTTAATGCCGCCGCACATACCGGCCACGCCGGGAATATCGCAGGCCGCAATACCGGCGATGGTAGCGATTACCTCGTTGGCAAACGTAATAGTTCCGTTTTGCTCCGGCTGTTCCTGAGGCTGCAGGCTCATTTCTTCATCCATTTTGAAACACCTCCAAAGTTATCTATAATGATATCTTATCACAATGTTTCCCAGAATACAATCATTCAGTTTTTTAACTTTCCATGTTTTCAGGAGGACTTCGGCATTATTTTAATATTCGTCGCATCCTCCCCCGTCTCCGACTGCATGATTTCCACAATCTGGGCCACCTGGCTGTCTGTCAGCTCCGTCTGGTCTACTACGACGTTGACCGAGCCCTCCTGCACGGTAATCACGGAATCCAGCCCCAGCTTGGTCTGAATAATCCCCTCTGTAATCAGCTCGGTCTCCATGTTGGCCGCCAGGGCCAGCTTTTGCTGCTGGGCTTCCGCCTTGGTCTGCTCGTCTGTCTCTGCGCTGGTGATGACGGCGTCAATATAGCTCATCTCCTGGGCCCGGGTGGCTGTGCGCTTCTCCTTGTATTCCGAAAACGCGTCCGCCGTCTCCGCGCCCGTCTCGCCAGCCTGGGCAGAAATCTCCACCTCGCTCTGGCCGTCAACGCCCGCATTGGCCGCGCCAGAGGTCAGCAGGTAATTGACATAGCCCACTGCCAACACCGCTACGAATAAACCGCATAAGATAACCGCCTTTTTGTTCTTAATTTTCAATCCTCTCTCCTCCTAATCCGCCATTTTTAGAATTTCCACCTGGCTTGGGGCAATGTCCAGCAGGGTGGTCACCGCATCCTGTAGCCGGATTTTCAGGCTAATGTCGTCTGCCCCCTCCGCAACGACTATCACGCCGCGCACCTCCGGCTGCATTTCCTTTACGATGAGCGCATCATCCGTTCCGCTGCTCCCCGCGATGCTGGTTCGCCTGCTCTCCGTCTCGGTGGTCCGCCCCTCGT
>DBGCIZ010000191.1:0-3289 GCA_048355355.1 Christensenellaceae bacterium
ATACACGGAGATTGGCGGAGAGAGCCCGCTTATGGGATACGTCAAGCAATACGACAGCCAGGTCATCGTCAAGGCACAGCGAGAGGGGGAGACGACGCTTTTCTACCGGACGGCGGAGATGCAGGAGGATGGAAGCGTCATCTTCCCCGTGTATGAGGGCCTGGCAGGAGTGGGGGCCGTGGCGGAGGGATGCTTCCTGACGGCGGCGGGAGACCCGATGTTTCTGGCAGAAGGAGGCCTTTATGGCCTGACCAGCGACAGCCTGACCAGCCAGCGGATTTTGCAGCTTAGGAGCTGGTACGTCAATAACAGGCTGCTACAGGAGGAGAACCTGGCAGAAGCGGTGGGCACAGCCTGGGGAAGGCTGGCCGTCATTGCCGCAAACGGCCATTGCTACGTAGCGAACACAGAGTTCACCAACGCCAACATGACGGGAAGCTACGGATATGAATGGTATTATTGGGAGGACGTACCCGCGCGGGTCTTGACGGAGCACGAGGGGAAGCTTTACTTCGGCGACAGCCAGGGGAAGGTCTACGTATTCCGCGGAGAAGAGGAGGGGATGGCGGCATACTCTGACGACGGGGCAGCCATACGGGCCGTATGGACCACGCCGCTTTTAGACGGGGGAAACTGGATGCGTACCAAGACAGTAGCCAAGAAGGGAACGGGGATTTTGGTGAAGCCCTTTCAACGCAGCAGCGGAACCATCTATTTCACCACGGATAAGACCATCCGCCAGGCCACCAAGGACTACACATTGGACATCTTTGATTGGGACGACGTGGATTTCAACCGGTTTACCTTCAACACCAGGGATGACCCCAAGGTCATCATCAGCCCCAAGAAGATGCGGAAGGTAATCTATTTTCAGATGTCCGTGGAGAGCGGGGCGCTGAACGAGGGCTTTGGCATTATGGCCATGATGGTTTCCTTCACCATGGGAAACACCCTGAGGAGGAGTTATACATGAGCGGTTTTTCAGACTACAAGGTAGACGAGAGCGAATACGCAGGGAGGGACATACAGTCCATTGAGGAGACGGTCATTACCGGGAAGGCAGACTGGCTCAAGGCCAGGTTTGACGCGCTCTCGAAAGACGTAATCGTCGCAAAATACAACGACATGCTGGATTATCTGGAAGGGGCAGAGGCAGCGGGGAGCATTGGCAGCAGCGGTGGCACCGTTCAGGAGGAGCTGGACGGCTACGCAGGGGACATCGCCCAAGCAGGGAGCAACGCCCAGGCGGCATACAGCCAGGCACAGCAGGCCTACGCCCAGGCAGCGCAGGCCCGGCAGATGGCACAGAGCGCCCTGGAAAACGTCGATAACGCCCTGGCCATGACAGACCCCTTCACAGGGGAGCCAGGAAGAGTCAGCGCCATTATTGAAAAGCTCTATCAGGCGTTGCAGGGCTATGATGCAGCGGTGGAGAGCATTAGAAGCGTGGCAGAGGACAGCATGGCAATCGCAAGCAGCGCCAGCGCAAAGGCGGCCCAGCTGGAAGACCAGCTGACGGCGGCGCTGACCCTCTACAACCCGGAGACGGGAGCGGCGGACAGCATTCAAAACATCGTATACATGCTATACGGATATGTGAAGGGCGACGGCATGACAGCGGCGGAGCTGAACGCCATGGGCATCACGGCGGCGGAGTTCAACGCGCTGAATCTGACGGCGCTGGCCTTTAATACAGGAGGCATCCCAGAGGCGGCCTGACGGGGGAGACCAGGAAGGACAGAACACGACGAAGGCGGAGGATGCCGAAAAATTGGAGGAGGGGTGAAACTTTCCGACGGAAGGAGGAAACCAGACCCCAGGAGGACAGGGCGCGCCGAAGGCGCGGGCCCCGGAAAAAGTGGTAGGCAAGAGGAGGGCATAAAAACCGAGCGAGGGACGAGCGAATGTTTTTAGCCCGAGAGCGCAGCCGGGCTTTTTCTGGGAAAGAGGAGCAATGACGGAGGGATGAAACTTTCCGACCGAAAGGGAGGAAACAACACCCCGCAGTCCATTGCGACGAAGCGACGCAGAGGGGAGGATTTATGCAATACACGACAAAATATCAGTTATCTCAAATTGAAGCAGCAGACGTTTTAAACGCATTCACTATCTACAATGCGGACATGCAAAAAATAGATACCGCCCTGGGACAGAAGGCGCGGATTGTAGTCGTGCCCTATGGCCAGGATTTGCCCGAAACACCAGAGGAAGGGGCCTATTATCTGAAAACCATGGATGCGGCGGGAGAGACCGTGGCGCTATTTAACAGCAGCAAGGAGCAGCTGAGCGTGTCCGTAAAGGCGGAGAGCGTCATGGTAGGGGCAGATACACTGGACGAGGTGCTGGAGGGACTGGCGCCGGACACCCTGGCATCTGGCACGCAGAAGGGCCTCATGAGCGCAGAGGATTTTCAAAAGCTGCAAAACATCCAGGCGGGAGCCCAGGTAAACACAGTGACCAGCGTGGAAGGGAGAACCGGGGCGGTGACCATCGGGCCGGAGGACATCTTTCAAAATGGAGTGACGCCCATAGCCAACGGTGGGCACGGAGGCACTAACGTAAGCGCCGGACTGGAAAACATGAAGCTGAAAAAGAACGGATATGGGGAGCCGCAATCTGCCGCGCTCCAATACGAGTATTTATCGGCGTTTTCCTTCTTTATCCACGGCATGACGACAAAGGCGTTTTTAGAAGCCATGCCGGCGCACAGCAGCATCATAGCCATTGGTAACGAGCAGGGAAACTTTTCGGACGCACCAACAACCTACGGGCTATACCACTTCATCAAGGGCTCCAACGACAACTACATGGTGGGGAAATGCTACGGAATTGGTCAAAGCGGGGAGTATTTCTACGCCTGGAGCACTACCAACGGCAACGGCCTGGGATGGGTGAAGAACGCGAAGACGGGGGACTTGAGCGCCTATGTGCAGAAGGCGGGGCTCAGCCCGGAGGATTATATGACGGGTTCCATGTATTTGGGGTCTACGGCAAAGACGAGCTTAGCCAGGCTGGCCTGCTATTTTTCGGAAAGCGCAAACCAGGACTATCTGAACCTGTCCATTGTAGACAAGGCGGCGGGAACGTCCCAGGCGGCATTTAATCTCTATGAGGATGGACGGGCAACAATCAACAGCCAATATATCATGACCAGAGCCAATGTGAACCAGACCCTCTGGACGGGAAGCTGGAGCAGCGGAAATATTAGCGTGCCGGGATTTTCGGACTATAGCCTGTTTGAGATTACTTATGATAACAAGGGCTCTAAGACTCTGGCCATGAAGCATGG
>DBGCIZ010000192.1:0-2731 GCA_048355355.1 Christensenellaceae bacterium
GATAACACGGCCTAATATAGAGGTCGGCTATTACACGATGTACCATGATTTGTACAATGACCCCAAGGATTTTGAACGAAATAATGTGTTGTATCAGTATCCGGTCAACCACGATAAACTTATTATCGGAAAATTTTGCTCGATCGCCTGCGGCGCAAAATTTCTCTTCAACAGCGGGAATCACGCCATGGGCTCTCTTTCCACCTATCCCTTTCCCCTCTTTTTTGAGGAATGGGGGCTGGAAAGAGAGCATGTGGCAGATGCGTGGGATAATAAGGGGGATATTATCCTGGGCAATGACGTATGGATTGGCTATGAGGCAGTGATTTTGGCGGGCGTGACCATTGGGGATGGCGCCATCGTCGGGGCCCGCGCCCTGGTCGCCAGAGATGTTCCTCCCTACACCATTGTAGGCGGCGTTCCGGCAAGACCCATCCGAAGGCGCTTTTCGCAAGATACCATTGACCGGCTGCTGCAAATCAAATGGTGGGGCTGGCCGGAAGAAAAAATCAGGGAAAAGCTCGCCGCGATTCAGGCAGGAGACATCGCTGCGCTGGTCCAAAAATAGAGGCTGAGGCAACAAAAAAGCCGGCGCCAGGGACGCCGGCTAAAGGGCTAGAGGCTTTCTATGGTAGCGATGGTCTTTTCTAAAAAGTCCACGGGGATGCTCTCCGCATCGCCCTTATCGCAGGCGGAGGCAATCTCCGGCCGGATGGGGATACGGTCCAGCACGGTGAGGCCATGCTCCACGGCCACCTGCTCCAGCTTGCTATCCCCAAAGATAGAGAACCTGCTGCCGCAGTCAGGACATTCAAAATAGCTCATGTTTTCCACCAGACCAAGGACGGGGATGTCCATCATCTGGGCCATCTTGACGGCCTTGCCCACAATCATGGAGACCAAATCCTGCGGCGTGGTGACAATGACGATGCCATCCAGAGGAATGGACTGGAATACGGTGAGAGGCACGTCGCCCGTTCCCGGAGGCATATCCACAAACAAATAGTCCACATCCTGCCAGACGACGTCCTTCCAGAACTGTTTGACCACGTTGGCAATGACGGGGCCGCGCCATACGACAGGCAACGTCTCATCCGGCAGCAACAGGTTGACGGACATGACGTCAATGCCCGTTTTGGTCACCACAGGGTATAGGGTGCCGTCCCGGTCGCCGGTTGCCTTTTCCGTCAGGCCAAACACCTTGGGGATAGAGGGCCCGGTCACATCCGCATCCAATACGGCAGAATGCTTGCCGCGGCGAATCATCTCCGCGGCCAACATGGCCGTGATCAGGGATTTCCCCACGCCGCCCTTGCCGCTGATGACGCCGATGACCTTTCCAATAGAGCTCCTCGGGTTGGGGGCCTCTAAAAAGTCCTTGAAGCTCTTCTTTTCGCCGCAGGCAGAGCCGCAGCTTTCGCAATTTCCAGAACAGTTTTCGCTCATAAGGCAATCTCTCCTTCTAAGACTCAGCTTTTGTTTTTTATAATCGGCATATGCCCGTTATTTTCTCCCTTATTGTAATACGAGAAGGGCTCGCGGTCAATGGGAGGCAGATTATTTCATAATGCGGCGAATGAGGCGCGCTTTCTTCTCTGAATAGGGATGATAGCGGACGGAAAGGTCCATGGGCCCCCGCTTCATAATGCTTTTCGGGTGAGAAAAGGTATCGAAGCTATATTTGCCGTGATATTGCCCCATGCCGCTGGCCCCGACTCCGCCAAAGGGCAAGCGGGAGGAGGTCAGGTGGAAAATCGTGTCGTTGACGCAGCCACCTCCAAAGGAGAGCCGGCGCAAAACCTGCCGTTCAATGGACTTATCCTGGGTGAAGAGATAGAGCGCCAGGGGCTTGGGGCGCTGCTGAATCTGGGCCAGGGCATCCTCCAGATGCTCATAGGTCAAAAGAGGGAGAATGGGCCCGAAGATTTCCTCCCCCATGGCAGGGGAATCCCAGGTGGCATGGTCGATAAGAGTAGGGCTGATTTTGCTGCCGTCTCCCTCGCCCCCCAGCGCGATATCAGCGCCGGACAGCAGGCCCATCAAGCGCGCATAGTGCTTTTGGTTGACAATGCGAGGTAACTCGGGGGAGGCCAGGGGCGCATCGCCGAAAAACGCCCGAATATTTTTTGCGTACTCCCGGATAAAGGACTCCCTTTGAGAGGTGTGCAAATAGACATAGTCCGGCGCGACGCAGGTCTGCCCTGCGTTCAGGCACTTGCCAAAGGCAATGCGGCGGGCTGCCAGGGGAATATCGGCTGTTTGGTCCAAAATGCAGGGGCTTTTGCCCCCCAGCTCCAGACTGATAGGGGTGAGATGGGCTGCGGCCGCCTCCATGACTACCTTGCCGACGGCAGTGCTGCCAGTGAAAAAAATATAGTCGAACTGCTGCCGAAGCAGCGCCGCATTTTCCTCCCGGCCGCCTGGAACCACAGCCGCCAGCTCTGGCGGAAAAACCTGGGCGAACAAATCGCGAATCACAGCCGAGGTAGCGGGAGAATAGGCGGAAGGCTTGAGCACCACGGTATTGCCCGCAGCCAGCGCGCCAATAGCCGGCTCCAGCGTCAACAAAAAGGGATAGTTCCAAGGGGACATGATGAGCACAGAGCCGTAGGGCTCGGGCAGGATATAGCTGCGGGCAGGAAAGGCGCTTACAGGCGAGGAAACCCGGCTCGCACGGGCCCACCGGGGAAGGCGGCGGAGGATGTATTCCAGCTCGGAAAGCACCATGCCG
>DBGCIZ010000193.1:0-1730 GCA_048355355.1 Christensenellaceae bacterium
GACGGAGATAATGGGCGTAATGATGATATAGAACATGAGATCCAGCAGGAAATCCTTGGTAACGCCGCCTTGGGTAAAAATCAGCGCACCGGCAATCAGCGCGGCAAAGACGCCGTTGATGGCTGCCGTATAGAACATCATGGGTGCTCGAAGCTGCTTGGTATAGGCAATCACCCACACCTTATACCTATCAATGGAATCCTTGAATTTTTTGAAGGAGAATATGGTCTGCCCGAAGGTTTTCACAACAGGAATCCCCCGTACATACTCCACCGCTTCATTGGACATATCATCGAGAGCGTTTTGGTATTCTTTCATTTTTTCCTGCATTTTCTTTCCGGTCATCGTCATCATAATCAGAAAGCCCAGCACTACCGGCACAAGGCTCAAAAGTCCCAGCCGCCAGTCGAACACCAGTAGCAGAACCAAAAGGCCGCATGGCGTCGCAATGGCATTGGCACGGTCGGGAAGCTGATGCGCCAGATAGGTTTCGGTGGCGGCGCTGGATTCATTGACGATCTTGCGCAGCCTGCCGCTGCCGAATTGCTCTGCAAACCCCAGCGGCAGCTTTACAATATGCTCCATCGTTTGTAGGCGCAGGTTGGTGGCAATGCGGAACGCCCCTTTGTGGGAACACATCAGAGCGCCTATGTAGACCAACACCGCGATCACTGCGAACAGCACCGCCATCCAGCCGTTACGGGTCAGGTTTTGCGCATGGCTGAAATCCGGCGCAACTGCCAACACTTCCTGCATGACCTTCCAGATATAGTAGAAAGGCACTAACGCTATGAGGGCGCTGATGGCCGAAAGCACCCAGGAAGCGTAAGTCAGGTATTTGTGGTTGCCTGCAATCTGTAGCAGGCGTGACAGATTGGATTGTTTTTTCAAAGAAGATTCCTCCTTTTCTTTATTTCATCTATGATAAAGAGAACACAAGCGCGTCCTTCTTATATCCGTATAAGTTAGTTATCGCTAACCTATGAGCAAAAATTACAGGGCATTACTGCCCCATAATTTTCATCCATCCGGCTGTATAGAAAGCCCGCATTTCCTTCACATAATTTTCTGCGTTTTGAAGCGGCATCTCGTGAATCACCAATTCAAAAAAGGTGTGGAACATGCCGGTAATCAGGATATGCTCCAGCGCGGGGTCAATCTGGGGAGAAGGCCGCCCAAGCTCCTGCAAGACTTCTTGATAGGCATGGGTTGCCTCTGCTTCAATTTCCACCATTTCATCAATAAGGCCGGAAAATTTTGTCCCTTCCGAGCAGCAGAGGATGAGTTTACATTCCTCAAGATGTTCATAAGCGTAGTGGAGCATATCAAACATGCAAGCGCCGGAAATGTCTCCCATAACCTCCGGCTGCTGCTCGTGGGGGAGATCGGCAAATTCCTTCTGCGCTTTTTGAAAACAGCCAAGCAGGTACGCATAATGCTCGCCTACCAAAGCCTCGAACAATTCTTCTTTGCTTTTGTAATAGCCATAAAAGGCTCCGGTAGTCATTCCCACGGATTTCACAATATTCCGCAAGGAAGCGTCTTTGTACCCTTTTTCTAAAAACTCTGCTTTTGCGGCCTGGTGGATACGTTCTAAGGTTGTCAGATTGCCGTCTATTTTCTTCGCCTCCTTATAACGCTGTTATATATCACTGTTATATTTTATCTCGAGAGGCGGGTTCTGTCAAGAGGGAAATTACCCATAGAAGCATTTCAGAGACATTAGAGAT
>DBGCIZ010000194.1:0-7666 GCA_048355355.1 Christensenellaceae bacterium
TTTGGTGCAAATGCTATAGTGATCTGAATCACACACTTCACCATAAGGCAGGCTCATATGAAACATGATTTTTCCGTTTTGATAAATCCATGGGCCTGATTTGTTTAGATTACTATAGATAACACTACATGATATTTGCAATTCCATTTTGTATGTGCTAAGCTTTTTATGTCTGTATTTTGTTTTGACATGATACAGTCCTCCTAATGTGTTTTTATTATACACATTAGGAATTTTCATTTTTTCATTCATCGCTTAAGCTTTCACGTAACCACGCGACTATCGCGTGGTTTTCTTGATACAAAAAGAGGCGCGGCCTAAGCCGCGCCCTTTTTCCAAACAGAGCGTTCTATTAATCCTGCTCTGCCATTCTCTTGTAGCCCTCGTAGCGCTCCTTTGCTTCCTCCTCTGCCTTTGCAAACAGCTGGTCGGCCAGCTCGGGGAACAGCTTCTTCAGGGACTTGTAGCGGGTTTCTCCGCCGATGAATTCCTGATAGCTTCCTACCGGAGGCTTGGAATCCAGGGTGAACGGATTCTTGCCCTCTGCCGCCAGGGCCGGGTTGTATCTGTAGAGCTGCCAGTAACCGGCCTCCACAGCCTTCTTCTCCTCTGCCTGGGACTTGCCCATGTTGATACCATGGTTGATGCAGGGCGAGTAGCAAATCAGCAGGGACGGACCCTTGTGCGCCTCGGCCTCCTTCATGGCCTTGAGCAGCTGGTTCTTGTCTGCGCCCATTGCGCACTGCGCCACGTATACATAGCCGTAGGTCATGGCGATTGCGCCCAAATCCTTCTTCTTAACCCGCTTGCCAGCAGCCGCGAATTTTGCCACTGCGCCTGTGGGGGAGGACTTGGAAGCCTGGCCGCCTGTGTTGGAGTAAACCTCCGTATCCAGAACCAGGATGTTGACATCCTCGTCCATAGCGATGACGTGATCCAAGCCGCCGTAACCGATATCATAAGCCCAGCCGTCGCCGCCGATAATCCAGACGGATTTCTTCACCAGCAGGTCAGCGTCTGCGTCAATCTTCTCGAGAGCAGCCTTCGCGTCGCCGCTTGCCGCAGCAATAGCCGCCGGCAGCTCTGCCTTGATAACAGCAGCCGTCTCCTTGGTGATATCAGCGTCGTTGCTGTCCGCAGCCCACTTGGTCAGCGCGTCAGCCAGCGCGCCGGAAGCAGCGCCACTCTCCAAAGCAGCCTTGACGTTGTCCTTCAGGGCGGCTCTTCTCTGCAGCATTGCCAGGTTCATGCCGTAGCCGAACTCAGCGTTATCCTCGAAGAGGGAGTTTGCCCATGCGGGGCCATGACCATCCGCATTCTTGGTGTACGGACATGTGGGAGCGGAGCCGCCGTAAATAGACGAGCATCCCGTCGCATTGGCGATGAGCATTCTGTCGCCAAAGAGCTGCGTTGCCAGCTTGACATAAGGCGTCTCGCCGCAGCCTGCGCATGCGCCGGAGAACTCGAACAGAGGCTGGAGGAACTGAGAAGACTTGACGTTCTTGTCGCTTGCCACGTCCTTCGCCACGGGGATATTGTCGATAGCGAATTCCCAGTTAGCCGCTTCCTCTGCAATGCCCTGCTCAACGGGCTGCATAACCAGAGCCTTCTCCTTAGACGGGCAGATGTCTGCGCAGTTGCCGCAGCCTGTGCAGTCAAAGGGAGAGAGCTGCATTCTGTATTGATACTCTGTGCCCTTAATCTTGGCATCCTTCACTACGAAGCCTTCGGGAGCACCCTCAAGCTGCGCGTCGGTAGCCAGGAAGGGACGAATGCAGGCATGGGGGCAAACGAAGGAGCACTGGTTGCACATAATGCAGTTCTCCGGGATCCACTTGGGAACGTTGACCGCGATGCCTCTCTTTTCGAATTTGGTTGTGCCTGTGGGCACGAAGCCTCTCGGGTCGAACTTGGAGACGGGAATCTCGTCGCCCTTGAGGACAGAAACCGGATGGATGATATCCTTGAAGTACTCATCCTCGGGAACCTTTGCCCACTCTGCGCCCTCTGTCGTGGTCGCCCAGGACTCAGGATATTTAATCTCTTCTACAGCGTCGATAGACACGTCGATGGCCTTCCAGTTCATGTTGACCACGTCGTCGCCCTTCTTGCCGTAGGTCTTCTTCACGGCAGCCTTCATGTATTCCACAGCGTCAGCCTGAGGAATTACACCGGCAATCTTGAAGAACGCAGCCTGGAGGCACATATTGATTCTTCCGCCCAGGCCAACCTCTCTGGCGATTTTTACGCCGTCGATGTTGTAGAACTTCAGCTTCTTCTGGGCGATGGTGTTCTTCACCTGAGCAGGCAATTCCTTTTCCATATCCTCAGCAGACCAGTGGCTGTTGAGCAGGAAGGTGCCGCCCTCCTTAATGCCGTCCAGAACGTCGTAACGAATCATGTAGCTGGGGTTATGGCAGGCGATAAAGTCGGCCACATCGATGAGGTACTCAGACTGGATGGGCGTCTTGCCGAAGCGCAGATGAGATACCGTGATACCGCCAGACTTCTTAGAGTCATAGTGGAAGTAGCCCTGGGCGTACATATCCGTATGGTCGCCGATAATCTTGATGGAGTTCTTGTTTGCGCCCACCGTACCGTCGGAGCCCAGACCAAAGAACTTGCATCTGAAGCAGCCCTCGGGGGAAGCGTCAATCTTCTCGGAGATATCGAGAGAATTGCCGGTCACGTCGTCCTCAATACCCACGGTGAAGTGGTTCTTGGGCTCTGCAGCGTCCATGTTCTTGTAAACCGCGTTAATCATGGTAGGCGTGAACTCCTTAGAGCCCAGGCCGTACCGGCCGCAGGTTACCTCAGCCTGTCTGCCCATCTCGAACAGCGCAGTTACGACATCCTCATACAGGGGCTCGCCCAAGCTGCCCGGCTCCTTGGTTCTGTCGAGAACGCAAATCTTTTTCGCCGTTTCCGGAATGGCAGCAACGAAAGCCTTCGCGTCGAAGGGCCTGTACAGCCTTACCTTGACGCAGCCCAGCTTAGCGCCCTTTGCATTCAGGTAGTTGATGGTCTCCTCCACAGCCTCTGCGCCGGAGCCCATGATGACGATGACTCTGTCCGCATCGGGAGCGCCGACATAGTCAAACAGGTGGTATGTTCTGCCAAACTTCTTGGCGAATTCGTCCATCACGCTCTGCACGATGGCGGGAGTCGCCTCATAGTATTTGTTGGCAGCCTCTCTGTTCTGGAAGTAGATGTCGCCGTTCTGAGCGGTACCCTGCTGATGGGGATGCTCCGGGTTCATGGCTCTCTGCCGGAATTCCTTCACAGCGTCCCAGTCTACCATGGAAGCCAGCTCGTCATACTCCAGCACGTCGATTTTAGAAACCTCGTGAGAGGTTCTGAAGCCATCGAAGAAGTTCACAAAGGGAACCTTAGCCTTCAGCGTGGAAAGATGGGCCACAGCCGCCAAATCCATAACCTCCTGGACGGAGTTGCCGCAAATCATGGCAAAGCCCGTCTGCCGCGCAGCCATCACGTCGGCATGGTCGCCGAAAATGTTGAGGGCGTGCGCCGCCAGCGCTCTCGCGGATACGTGGAACACGCAGGGCGTCAGCTCGCCGGAAATTTTGTACATGTTCGGTATCATCAGCAGAAGTCCCTGAGAAGCGGTAAAGGTGCTGGTGAAAGCGCCTGCCGCCAGAGAACCGTGGACGGCACCTGCCGCGCCTGCCTCAGACTGCATTTCCGAAATCTTCATGACTTGTCCGAAGATGTTCTTTCTTCCCTGGGCAGCCCACTCGTCGCAAGCTTCTGCCATGGGGGAAGAGGGCGTGATGGGGTAAATAGCGCCAATGTCGCTAAACGCATACGCTACGTGAGCGGCGGCGGTATTTCCATCAATTGTTAATTTCTTTCCCATTGTGAAAAACCTCCTGTTTTATTAACGTTAGAATCGCCGGGCCATTTCAGTGTAGCTGGCCCTCTCAAGAGCAAAACGGCCCAAATGGCCGCAATAAGCCTCTGAATTACGCACCTATATTATATAGGTTAAAATCTCATGCGTCAAGCAAAATACTGTCATTATAACCACTGTAACAAAAGTTTTGACAAAATCCCTTCCTTCCGCTATATTATTTGATAAATGCGGGCCCTGCAAGCCCCGTTTTGCGGCCCGGGGCCGCTATCAATCCATCATAAAGTATAAGGAAGGCCAAGTCCTATGAATCAAAAATACTGGAGCAGGCGGGCCGCCTCCATCACCCCCTATGTGGCGGGGGAGCAGCCCAAGCTGGCCAATCTGGTCAAGCTGAATACCAACGAAAATCCCTATCCTCCCTCTCCCCGCGTGCGGGAGGTGCTCGAGGGCTTTGACCCAGCTCTGCTGCGGCTTTACCCAGAGCCGGAAAGCGACGCGCTGCGAGCCGCCATCGGCCAGGCCAATGGTCTGCCCGCAGACTGGGTCTTTGCCGGCAACGGCTCCGACGAGGTTCTCGCCCTCTGCTTTCAGAGCTTTTTTGACGGGGACCTGGTTTTTCCCGATATTACGTACAGCTTTTATCCCGTCTGGGCCCAGCTTTACGGCATCACCTGCCGCCAGATTGCGCTTAACCAGGATTTTACCCTGCCTACTCAGCAGTTTGTGGGCCAAACCAACGTCGTCTTTCCCAATCCAAACGCGCCTACCTCTATGGCCATATCCTTAGACGAGGTGGAGCAAATCGTCCGCACTGCTTCCGGCGTCGTCGTGGTAGACGAGGCCTACATCGCCTATGGCGGCCAAACCGCCCTACCTCTTCTGCAGAAGTACGACAATCTTGTCATCGTGCGGACCTTTTCCAAGTCCCATTCCCTTGCCGGACTCCGGGTCGGCTACGCCCTGGCCCATCCCGACCTGATTGCCGCTCTGCGCTGCGTGAAGGACAGCTTCAATTCCTATCCGCTGGATAAACTGGCCCAAGCCGCCGCAGCGGCTGCCATTGCAGACAGCGCCTATACGGAGGGCGTCTTGCAGAAAATCGTCGCCACCCGGCAGCGCACTGCCGCCGCCCTTCAGGAGCTGGGCTTTGCGGTGCTCCCCTCCTCTGCCAACTTTCTGTTCTGCGCCCACCGCCAGGTCAGCGCAGCCAGCCTGATGGCGCAGCTGCGGGAGGATGGCATCATCGTCCGCCATTTTTCCAAGCCACGGATTGAAAACTGGCTCCGCATCACCATTGGCACAGACGCCGAAATGGAGCGGCTGCTGGCCCGGCTCAAGGAAATTCTGCCATAATAAGAAAGGAAGGCGCTTCACGGTGCCTTCCTTTGCTTCACTGCTCAAATGCCCTCGCCACTTCCTTTAACGCATCCATTACCCCAATATGCTGCGGGCATGCCTCCTCGCATTGGCCGCATTGGATGCAGTCCGAGGCTCGTCCAAATTCCCTGATGTAGTTATCGTAATATCTCTTTTGAATCGAAAATCCCCGGTTGAGGGCCTGCTTCTCTGCGTTGAGCAGGGCAAAATAGTCCGGGATGGGAATCCCTTTGGGGCAACCGTCTACGCAGTAGCGGCAGGCCGTGCAGGGAATGGCGATGGATTGGTTGATGATGCCCACTACCCTTTCAATCAGGGCCCGCTCCTCTCCGTTCAGTGGCTCGAAGTCCCGCATAAAGCTGATGCTGTCCTGCATTTGCGCCATACTGGAGACGCCGCTCAGCACCATTTCTACGCCCTCGTGGCTTCCGGCAAACCGCATGGCCCAGGATGCCATAGACCGCTGCGGATGATACGCGCGCAGCAGCTGCTCCGCCTCTGCGGGCAGTCTGGCCAGGGTGCCTCCTTTTACCGGCTCCATCACAAAGACCGGCTTCCCATGCCGCCGCACCGTCTCATAGCATCTTTTGGACTGGATGCCTTCGTTTTCCCAGTCCAGATAATTGATTTGTAGCTGGACAAAATCCACTTCCGGGTGGGCCGCAAGAATTTCGTCCAGCAGCTCCGGGCTTGCGTGATAGGAAAAGCCAATGCGCCTGGCCAGCCCCTGCCTCTTTTTCTCCCTGAGAAAGCCAAAGCAGTCCAGCTTTTGCACCAGCCCCCAGCGATTCGCATCAATGCCGTGAATCAAATAATAATCGAAGTATGTCACGCCGCAGCGCTCCAGCTGCTCTGCAAAAACCCGTTCCTGCTCCTCCCTGCTTTTGATTACCATAATCGGCAGCTTGGTGGCCAGCTGGAAGCTCTCCCTGGGATATCGCTCCACCAGCGCCTGCCGCAGATATTCCTCACTTTTCCCATTGTGATAAATATAGGCCGTGTCGAAATAAGTGAACCCTGCCTGCAAAAATGCATCTACCATCTGCCTCATGGCGTCCATATCCACTGCTGCCTGATCCCCAGAATTCCAGAGGGGCAGGCGCATGCAGCCAAATCCAAATCCCTTCATCGTCTCTCCCTATCCTGTTTTATCCCTTAAAAATAACGGTAATGCCCTTTGTGTTGCTTTTATTATAAATTTTTGTTTACTTTCCGTCAATAGAAAAACTCTTCCTTTTCGCAAGAAA
This sequence comes from Christensenellaceae bacterium, assembly GCA_048355355.1. Taxonomy (GTDB): domain Bacteria; phylum Bacillota; class Clostridia; order Christensenellales; family Christensenellaceae; genus DBGCIZ01. Next base: position 6,499 of record DBGCIZ010000194.1, read on the forward strand.
ACACTTTACTATTTTACTCTGCTAACGTATAATAACAGAGGTGCAGCTGTACCCGATTTTTGTCAGCTTCGGGGCAGGAGAAGCCTTATCCTGCGCCTGTGGTATATTTATTTTTGGAGGAAATTATGAAAAAGTTTTTGACACTCACACTCTCTGTTCTTTTGGCAGCATGTCTGTTTGTGGCATGCGGCGCGCCTGCGCCCGCCGCTTCCGGCGAGACGACGGACGACTCTCTCACCAAGGTGCAGGAAAAGGGCACCCTGGTTCTGGGGCTGGACGATGCCTTCCCGCCCTATGGCTATACGGATGAAGACGGCGTCATCAAGGGCTTTGATATCGATTTGGCCACCGAGGTCTGCGAGCGTCTCGGCGTGGAGCTGGTCACCCAGCCCATCACGTGGGACACCAAGGTCATGGAGCTGAACAATGGCAACATCGATTGCATCTGGAACGGCTTCACCATCTCTGACGAAATGAAGGAGCAGGTTCTCTTCACCGAGCCCTACGTCCGCAACCGTCAGATTATCGTCGTCAAAACCGATTCCGGCATCGAAACCAAGGCAGACCTTGCCGGCAAGGTTGTCGGCGTGCAGGCTGGCTCCTCTGCGAACGAAGCCATTGAAAATGAGCCCGACGTCCTGGATTCCTTCGAGGAGCTGGTTCCCATGAAGGATAACGTTCTCGGCCTGACGGAGGTCAGCAACGGCACAGTGGACGCCCTGGTTCTGGACGAAGCCGTCGGCCTCAGCTATATTGCCGATAATCCGGATCTGAAGGCTCTGGATGAGGACTTTGGCGGCGAGGAATACGGCATTGGCTTCCGCCTTGGCGACCAGGCCCTGATGGAGGCTGTCCAGTCCACGCTGGCAGAAATGCGCGAGGATGGCACGGTCGCCGAAATCGCAGCTAAGTGGCCCGCAGTCACTGGCGCAATTCTCGAATAGCACGATTCTCAGGCATCTTGTAGGGCGGCAAGCAGACAATCTGCCGCCCTGCTTTTTCATCATCAGAACTATGGAGACCTAACTATGGAAGATTTTTTGCAAGTAATCCCCTCGCTTTTAGAGGGCACGGGCACAACGCTGACGCTGTTTGCCCTGACGCTGGTACTTTCCATTCCCCTTGGCATGGTGATTTGCCTGGGGCGGATGTCTAAAATTAAGCCAAT
>DBGCIZ010000195.1:0-2332 GCA_048355355.1 Christensenellaceae bacterium
TGCGGTGGTTTTCCCCTTTTTCGCCTCTGGCTCCTCCTGATTCAGATATTTTTCCAGCTTTTTTTTGACGCGCTGCAGGGCATTGTCAATCGACTTAGTCCCCGTGTTCAGCTGCTCCGCAATCTCCTGATAGGACCTGCCATCCAGGTACAGGCTCAGCACCTTTTTTTCCATAGAGGAGAGAATCTCGCCAATCCTGGTCTGAACCGATTCTAAATCCTCCTGGTCTATCATAATTTCCTCCGGATTCAGCACCTTGGAGCCAATCATCACGTCAATCAGCGTGGTATCCGATTCGTCCTCGTAAATTGGCTTGTTAAAGGAAACATAGGAATTCAGGGGTTTATGCTTCTGCCTGGTTGCCGTTTTGATGGCAGTAATAATCTGCCGGACAATACAAAGCTCCGCAAAAGCCCGAAAGGACGATTGCTTGTTTTCGCGAAAATCCCGAATCGCTTTATAGAGGCCAATCATGCCCTCCTGCACCAAATCCTCCTTATCAGCGCCAATTAAAAAGTAGGACCTCGCCTTTGCCCGCACAAAATTTTTATATTTATTCAGCAGATACTCCTCTGCCAGGTCGTTTCCGCTGTTTGCCATAATGGCAACTACGCTGTCGTCCAAGTCCCGGAATTGCTCGTACCCGAAAAATTCCTCCTGCTTTTCCCTATTTTGACGCTCCACTGACTTCCTGCCTTTGCTTTTCATACATCAATACTGCGGCTGCGGCCGCAGCATTCATCGAGTCTATTTTGCCCTTCTGCTCTATTTTTACCACGTAGTCGCTCCGCTCCTTCACAATGCGGGATACGCCGTCCCCCTCTGCGCCGATCACCAGCATCAGGGGGCCGGTTAAATCCGTCTGCCAGGCGCTCTGTCCTGACATATCCGCCGCCGCTACCCAGACGCCGCGCTCCTTTACCTGGTCAATGGTGGCCGCCAGATTCGTCACCCGCACAATGGGGATGTACTCTTCCGCCCCTGACGCCACCTTGCATGCCACAGCCGACATACTGGCGCTCCGCCGCTTGGGCACAACGACTCCGTGTGCGCCCAGCACCTCAGCGCTGCGCACAATGGCCCCCAGATTCTGCTCATCTGTAATGCCATCCAGCGCGACGATAAAGGGCGCCTCGCCCTTTTGCTGCGCATACTCGAAAACATCCTCCAGCTCTGCATAGCGCACGTTGGAAACCTCTGCGGCAATGCCCTGGTGATTGCCCGGCCTGCCGTGATAACCAAATGGCATGGCCAGCTGATCCAGACGCTCCCGCGGCACCTCCTTCACGACGATACCCCTCTGTCTGGCCAGAGTCACCAGTTCACGCAGGCTTCCGTCCATGCCGCCTCTCGTCACTAAAACCACCTCTATGGTACGCCCAGCCCTGATGGCCTCGCGCACTGTGTTCCTTCCGATAATAATATCCAAGGCTATTGCTCCCCCAAAATTCTGTCAAACAGGATATCCAGCCTGTCCGTCTTTCCCGTTAAATAAAGATATCCCACCACTGCCTCCAGCCCGGTGGCGCGCCGGTAATCCTGTAGGGACATATTCTTTGGCGCTGTTGCGCTCTTCGCGTTTCTTCCCCGGCGGAAAATCTCCGTCTCCTCCTCCGTAAACATGGGCTCCAGCAGCGTCACCGCCTCTGACTGGGCTCTTGCGTTGACCATGCTGCAAACCTCCCGGTGGAGCAGGTTCACACTGCCGCTATGGCTACAGACAGCCCTTGTTCGGAATATCAAATCGTAAACCGTATCTCCAATATAGGCCAAAACCAGGGGATGCTTCATTCGGGCTTCGTCTGCATCCAGGCAGCCCGCCAGTTCCTCAAACCGCATCGCTTCCCTCGCTTTCCCTCGTCTCCGCCAAATAATTCTGCAAGCCGTCTATAATGGACTTCACCACTCTGTTCTGATATTCCTCATTCATCAGCAGCGCCTCTTCTACCGGGCTGGAGAGAAATCCGCATTCTACAATTACAGCCGGCGCCGAGCCAGACTGAACGATATAGAAGGCCTTTGCCTGGGCATTCCGCGGCGTCTCTACCTCCAGCTGCGCATTCATCGACGTTTGTATGGCAGTGGCCAGCTTCTCTCCCAGCACTGAACCCGGGCTGTAAAACACCTGGGGCCCCGTCACATTCGAATCCTGGTAGATGTTCTGGTGAATACTGATGGTAACGTCCTGCCCGCTGGTCTCGATAATCTCCCGCCGCTTGGCCATATCCTCATCCTTGGAGCCTGCCAGGGCGTTTTCGTCGCTTCGCGTCATGGTCACCTGAGCGCCCAGCTGTTCCAGCCTTTTTTGCAGCTTAATGGAAATTTGCAGGTT
>DBGCIZ010000196.1:0-4619 GCA_048355355.1 Christensenellaceae bacterium
ATAACCGGAATTTCACCCTGCTCTCCGCAGGCTTTCTCACGGACAGCTCAGCAAAGGAGGAACCTACTATGACCTACACCTGCACCTACGCCTCTCCCCTGGGAGAAATCGTCCTCGCCAGCGACGGCGCGGCTCTAACTGGCCTCTGGTTCGCCGGGCAAAAGTACTTCCCTGCCGACGCCAGCCTCTTCCAGCCTGTAGATATGGGCGGCTCCGAGCCTCTTGCCCAGGCCGTCCAATGGCTGGACGCATATTTTGCGGGCCGCGACCCTGGCTTTACCCCGCCGCTGCGCCCCGCGGGGACTCCCTTCCGCCAGCAGGTCTGGAATGCCCTGCTGGAAATCCCCTACGGCCAAACCACCACCTATGGCGCTCTGGCCCGCCGTCTCTCCGTGGCCTCTGCTCAGGCTGTGGGCGGCGCCGTGGGACATAACCCCATCAGCCTCATCATCCCCTGCCACCGCGTAGTGGGCAGCAGCGGCAGCCTGACGGGCTACGCCGGCGGCATCGAAAGAAAGGAGGCACTCCTCCGGTTGGAGGGTGTGGACCTCTCCTCTCTGTTCCGTCCCAGGCGGGGCAGCGCCCTTTAGGCATGTTCTATCATTTTCAGTGCACGAAAAAAGAGCCGGGATAACCCGGCCCTTTTTCTCTGGTTTCTCCAGTTATTTGACTTCGATTTCTGCGCCGACTTCCTTGAACTGAGCGGCAAACTTGTCGCAGTCCTCCTTGGAGAGGCCTTCCTTCACTGTGGAGGGAGCCTCGTCAACCAGAGCCTTAGCCTCCTTCAGGCCCAGGCCGGTTACTTCGCGGACAACCTTAATAACCTTGATCTTCTCAGCGCCAGCGCTCTTCAGAATCAGGTCAAACTCGGTCTTCTCCTCAGCAGCCTCAGCGGCAGCAGCGGGAGCAGCAGCAGCGGCAACTGCAACAGGGGCAGCAGCGCTTACGCCGAATTTCTCCTCCAGCTCTTTTACCAGCTCAGCCATTTCCAGTACGTTCATCTGCTCAATCGCTTCAATAATCTGTGCCTTATCCATGATTTTTAATTCCTCCGTAATTTTTTTCGTAATTCGCCTAAGCTGTTAGGCGTCCTTCTGTTCCTTGATGGCGTTCAACGCCACAACCAGTCCACGCGGTACCGCGGAAAGCACTCTCACCAGTCCGCTCATCGGTGCCATCATGCTGCCCAGCATTTTCGCGACCAGCTCTTCCTTGCTCGGCAGGTCTGCCAGACCCTTGACACCGTTCACGTCGATGGCCTTGCCTGCCAACACGCCGCCCTTAATCTCCGTCTTTTTGACAGACTTGATGAATTCTGTCATGATTTTGGCCGGCGCCACAGCATCCTCATAGCCGAATGCCACAGCCGTCGGTCCTTCCAGGATGGGATCCAAGCCCTCGATTCCCAGGGAATCCACAGCCCGCTTAATCATGGTGTTTTTCAACACCTTGTATTCCACGCCTGCTGCCCGGAACTTGTTTCTCAGCTCGGTCACTTCCGCCACGGTCAGGCCTCTGTAGTCTACGAAAACAACGCTCTGCGCCTTTTCAAACTTGGCCTTAATGTCCTCAACAACCGCTTCCTTTGCCTTTAACGTATAGTCCTTCAAAATCTCACCTCCTCCGGTCTGATTTGAGACGGCAGGAGCCTCCTGCCCATCGTCCTCAGCCGGCGAATCAAAAAGCCCGCCTCATCCTCGCAAGACAAAGCGGGCAATCGCAATCAAGTCGTTTTGCTGCCTCGGCAGGATTTACCCTATAGCACCTGCTGTCTTAGGACGATTCAAACTCACTATATAAGACTAGCACAGCTTCCCGTGCCTGTCAACCCCTTAAACAAACCGCAGGCCGTTGATTTTTACGCCAGGGCCCATGGTAGAAGAGATGACGACGCTCTTCAGGTAGGTGCCCTTCGCAGCCGAGGGCTTCGCCCGCACGATGGCGTCCATCAGAACCTTCAGATTGTCCAGCAGCTTCTCCTCGCCAAAGCTCTTCTTGCCAATGGGGCAGTGGATGATAGCTGTCTTGTCCACTCTGTACTCTACCTTACCAGCCTTGATGTCCTCAATGGCCTTGGCCACGTCCATGGTAACCGTGCCGGATTTCGGGTTAGGCATGAGGCCCTTGGGGCCCAGCACACGGCCAATCCGTCCCACAACGCCCATCATGTCCGGCGTTGCTACGGCTACGTCGAAGCCAAACCAGTTTTCCTTCTGGATTTTTTCCACCAAATCCATCTCGCCGACGAAATCAGCTCCAGCGGCCTCGGCCTCCTTCGCCTTGTCGCCCTTGGCGAACACCAGCACCTTTACTTCCTTGCCCGTTCCGTGGGGGAGCACGACAGCGCCTCTCACCTGCTGGTCAGCATGGCGGGGGTCTACGCCCAGCTTAACGGAAATCTCGATGGTCTCGTCAAACTTGGCCTTTGCCGTCTCCAGGCAATACTTAATGGCCTGCTCCGGGTCGTAAAGAGCCGTTTTATCATACAGCTTCACGCTGTCAAGATAATTCTTGCCTCTTTTCATTCAAAACCTCCTTGTGGTTCCTCGGCTTTCGCCTCCCACTGTCTCCTTTAGCCTTCTACTACTACGCCCATGCTTCTCGCCGTGCCGGCGATCATGCTCATTGCCGCCTCGATGGAAGCTGCATTCAAATCGGGCATTTTCAGCTCTGCAATCTCTCTCACCTGGGCCTCGGTAATCTTCGCTACCTTGGTCTTGTTCGGTGTGCCTGAGCCGCTCTCGATTTTGCATGCCTTTTTGATCAGGACTGCTGCCGGCGGCGTCTTCAGGACGAAGGAGAAGGACCGGTCTGCGTAAACTGTAATCACCGCGGGGATGACCAGGCCAGCCTGCTTCGCTGTCTTTTCATTAAACTGCTTGACGAACTCCATGATGTTGACGCCGTGCTGACCCAATGCGGGGCCTACCGGCGGCGCGGGGGTCGCCTTTCCTGCGGGAATTTGCAGCTTAATGTAGCCTGCAACCTTTTTTGCCATTTTTTACACCTCCTTAGTTGTGCATGTGGTAAACGGGCGCGCTGCGCCCTCCCACGGACATGGTTTCCCTTTCCATATCCATGGCATTTTTATGATATACGCCTAAAAGGCATTATACCCTCTTGACCTGGACAAAGTCCAGCTCCACATTGGTGTCCCTGCCAAACATGGACACCACCACGCGGACCTTCTGACGCTCCGCATTGACCTCCTTGACCGTGCCGATGAAGTCCTCAAAGGGACCGGAGGTAATGATGATGCTTTCGCCAACCTCCACATCCAGCTTGATGGGCACGTTTTCCACACCCATGGCCCGGACTTCCTCGTCGGAAAGGGGGCTCGCCTTCGAATTGGGGCCCACAAAGCCGGTGACGCCTCTGGTATTGCGCACTACGTACCAGGTCTTGTCGTTCATATACATTTTGACCATGACGTACCCGGGGAACAGCTTTCTCTGGACGTGCTTTTTCTTGCCGTTTTTGACCTCAATGGTCTCCTCCATGGGCACCTTGATGTCTAAAATCGTATCCTGCAGCCCTAGATTGACCACCGTTTTCTCCAGATTGGTCTTGACCTTATTTTCATAGCCGGAATAGGTATAGACCACATACCAGTAAGGCCTGTCCGTCCTTTCCTGCTTGATGAAGAGGTTTTCGCTCTCCGCTTCCTTCACGGGGTCATGCTCCGCCGCAGGGGAAACCTCCGCCTGCTCCGGCGTCTCAGCCTGCTCCGCCGTCTGCTCCATAATCTCCGTGTTTACCCTATCATCTGTCACGATGTTCAAAGCACCTCACCCTCTTGAAGTTTACTGGACCACCAGGTTGAACAGGGCGCCCAGGCCTAAATCAAACAGACCCGTCACGATCGCCATCACGATAATAAACACAATGACCGCCAGCGTATAGCTGATCAAGTCCTTTTTTGTGGGCCAGGTCACCTTCTTCAGCTCGCTCCACATATCCTTAAAATAGCGGGCCGGTGTTCTCCTCTTTTTCTTCGCCTTTTGCTTGGCGATTTTCTGCTGCTCCTTGAGCTGCCTTTCCTTGTCTTTACCAAGTAATACAGTCTTTGCCATAATAATTATTTCCCATCCTGCCTAGATTGATACTGCCTGGCGGCAGTTCTTCCTAAAAAACAGCTGATTCGCAGCCTACTTCGTCTCCTTGTGCAGGGTGTGCTTCTTGCAGAACCTGCAATACTTGCTCATCTCGATTCTATCGGGGTCGTTCTTCTTGTTCTTCATGGTGTTGTAGTTTCTCTGCTTGCATTCCTGGCAAGCCAGTGTGATTTTAACGCGCATTTTACTTTACCTCCGGCTGCGTAATTTTTGTAACCTAAAAAGCGGCTTTCTCCAGCCACCTTCAATAATTTATCATAGATTTGTGTGGTTGTCAACCCCTACGTCGCAATGGACTCCGGGGTCTGGTTTCCTCCCCTGCGGTCGGAAAATTTGACCCCTTCGTCATTGCTCCTTTTTCCGCAAAAAAGCCCGGCTGCGTTCTCGGGCAAAAAACATTCGCTCGTCCCTCGCTCGGTTTTTTGCCCTTCTCTTGCCTACCACTTTTTCGCGGGTACGCGCCTGCGGCGCGATAGTTGTTAGAGAAGGCCATCTTTTCTTTCC
>DBGCIZ010000197.1:0-3134 GCA_048355355.1 Christensenellaceae bacterium
TGCGCAGAAAGCTGGAAAACCATGTTTGAGCGGGCGGGCATGGCAGTCCGCACGGTGATGAAGGGCATGGGCGAATACAGGGGTATTCAGGAGCTGTATGTGGAGCACGTCAGCCGGGCCATGCGCTAAGGGGGAAAGATGGCGTTTGAGCATTATGTGAGGAGCGGGGGCAAGCTGCTCCGGCTCGGATATACCACGGGCACCTGCGCTGCCATTGCGGCAGGCGCCGCGATGGAGTTGCTGCTAACCGGGCAAGCGCCTGACACCGGGCGCCTGATGACGCCAAAGGGCATTGCCGTAGAGGCGGAAATTGCCAATCCTTCTTTGGAGGAGGGGCGGGCAGCCTGTTCCGTTCAAAAGGATGGCGGGGATGACATCGACGCAACCTCCGGCGCGGAAATCCGGGCGGAGGTTTTCCTCCGGGAGGAGGGGCTGACCATCGACGGCGGAGACGGCGTTGGCAGAGTGACCAAGCGGGGGCTGGACCAGCCGCCGGGAGAGGCCGCCATCAACAGCGTTCCCAGGGAGATGATTGGCCGCCAGATTGAAAAAGTGTGTAAAAAATATGGGTATGGCGGCGGCGTACATGTTATAATAAGTGTGCCCGGAGGAGAGGATCTGGCGCAAAGGACCTTTAACCCCAATCTGGGCATTGTAGGCGGCATTTCGATTTTGGGAACCAGCGGCATTGTGGAGCCGCAGAGCTTGCAGGCCCTGCTGGATTCTATCCGGACGGAGATGAAAATGCATGGGGCAAACGGCGTCAAGAGCCTGATTGTGACGCCGGGCAACTACGGAGAGGAATTTCTGCGGGCCTTCCCCGGCATTGAGGGGATGCCTATTGTCAAATGCTCTAATTTTATCGGCGATACACTGGACATGGCCGGCGAATATGGCATAGAGCAGGCGCTGGTAGTGGGGCACATTGGCAAGCTGGTGAAGCTGGCCGGAGGGGTGATGAACACCCATTCCAGAAATGCGGATTGCCGGGCGGAGATTTTCACGGCCCATGCCGCCATGGCCGGAGCCACGGCAGACACGGCAAGGGCCCTGATGACGGCGGCAACAGCGGACCGGTGCATTGAAATTTTGCAGGAGAAGGGACTCTGGGGAGAGGTGGCGGCCTCTTTGCTGGCGGAAATCCAAGACCGGCTGGACAGGCGGGCCGCCGACGCATACCAGACAGGGGCCATTGTATTCAGCAACAGATTTGGGCTCATCGGTTTGACCACAGGAGCCAGGGAAATTTTAAGGAGAGAACCATGAAAGAGGGAATTTTTTACGGCGTAAGCGTAGGCCCGGGAGACCCGGAGCTGATGACGCGAAAGGCCGTTAGAGTGATAGAGGAATGCGGCGTCATTGTTGCGCCCATGACAAAGGGGGAAAAGACGCTGGCCCTGGATATTGCCAGGGGAGCGGCGAACCTTTCCAGAAAGGAGATTGTCCCCATAGAGTTTTTGATGACCAGGGACAGGGAGGCCCAGCGGCAGCGGCACATGGAGATTGCGGAGCAAATCGCCGGTTATCTGCGCGGGGGGCAGGATGTGGCCATGCTGAATCTGGGGGACGTATCGATCTACTCTACTTTCAGCTATATTCATCAGCTGATTGTTCAGCAGGGCTTTGAGACGGAGATTATCCCCGGCGTCACCAGCTTCTGCGCCGTGGCGGCAAAGCTGAAAACCAGCCTGACGACGATGGCCGAGCCACTGACCATTATCCCCGCCAGCCACGGGCAGACAGAGGCGGCCTTGGCCACGCCGGGCACCAAGGTCCTCATGAAGGCGGGAAGAGCTCTGGGCGAGGTGAAGGAAGCATTGCAGCAGGCCGGGCTTTATGAGCGGGCCATGTTGGTGAAAAACTGTGGCCTGCCGGAGGAGCAGGTCTGCCGCAGCATGGACGAGGCAGGGGACGACATGGGCTATTTCGCCACAATCGTGGTGGGAGGAGAGAAGGAATGATTCACTTTGTAGGCGCGGGAAGCGGCGCAGCGGATTTGATTACCATGCGGGGAGCCAAGCTGCTGGAGAAGGCGGACGTGATTGTCTATGCGGGCAGTCTGGTAAATCCAGAGCTGCTGCAATATGCAAAGGAGGGCTGCGAAATCTACAACAGCGCGGAGATGACGCTGGAGCAGGTTTTGGCAGTTTTGGAGGACAACCGGGAGAGGGAGGTGGTGCGCCTCCATACGGGGGATCCCTGCCTCTATGGCGCCATCCGGGAGCAGATGGATGCGCTGGATAGCAAGAGCATCGATTACGATTACGTGCCCGGCGTATCCAGCTTTTGCGGCGCAGCGGCAGCGCTGAAGGCGGAATACACCCTTCCAGAGGTGAGCCAGACGGTTATCATCACCCGCATGGCGGGGAGGACGCCCGTCCCAGAGGAGGAGAGCATTGCCAAGTTGGCAGCTCACGGCAGCACCATGGTGATTTTTCTCAGCATGGGCCTGCTGGACCAGCTGGAGAAGGAGCTGATTGCCGGGGGATACGAGCCAAAATCTCCTGCGGCCATTGTGTATAAGGCGACATGGCCGGAGGAGAAGGTGCTGCGGTGCACAGTAGACACCCTGGCAGAGACCGCTCGGGAGCACAACATTACGAAGACGGCTCTGATTACCGTAGGCGGCTTTCTGGGGCAGAGCTATGGGCGGTCTAAGCTATACGACCCGGGATTTTCTACAGAATTCAGAAAGGCGGAGTCATGAAAATTGCAGCCATTGCGTTTACGGACCAGGGGCTGAGCCTGGGAGGCCGGCTCAAGAGCGGCCTGCAGGGCCATGCCGTCACCCTGACGGACGGGCGGGAGAAGCGGCTGAAGGACTGGACGGAGGAGAGCTTTCGTCAGTGCGGCGGGCTGGTGTTTATCGGAGCTGCGGGCATCGCAGTTCGGGCCATTGCGCCCCTAGTCCGGGCCAAGTGGGAGGACCCGGCTGTGGTAGTGGTGGACGAGCTGGGCCGGTTCGCCATCCCCATCCTTTCGGGACATATTGGCGGGGCCAACCGGCTGGCGGGGGAAATCGCCCAGACAATTGGGGCCACGCCTGTCATCACCACTGCAACGGACAGCAATGGGGTCTTTGCCATAGACCAATGGGCAGTATCTCAGGGCATGGCGGTGGGGAATCCCCAGTT